>JBBQAK010000194.1:0-7499 GCA_038316215.1 Gemmatimonadales bacterium
CCCTTGGCCACGCAGAAGCCGTCCAGCCAGGGTTGCGTTGGCACCTCCAAGAAATCCTGCTCCTCGTGATCGAGGGCGTCGTGCCATGGTTTACCGGTCAGGGCATTCACCTTGCCCGCTGCCACCTTCACCGCCATTGGATAACCCGTGGGACTCTCGAAGCTGAGCCAGCACGCCTCGGCCTGCCACATGGGAAGCACGACCCCGCCGCGCTCACGCCACGACGCGGGCACGCGTGCGCCGAATTCCCGAATGTCGCGCACGGGGAACGCGCCAAGCCCGGGCGGAAGCCAGTGCTCGCGCCCGTCGTCGGGCACTCGGAGGGTGCGCTGGAATGAGATGTGGAGGACCGCGTCCTCGTGCACCTCTGGAAAGCGGAAGACGAGGTGGTCAGCGCTCACTTCGACGGTCATTGGCGTATCTCCACGTGGTAGGTGTCGAACGATCAAATCTTGGCTCCACATCACTTCCCTAGTCCGCTTCCACGTCGTCACTGCGCCCGATCGCCATCTCTCCATGCGGCGACAACGGCTCCGGCAGTCTCCGCTTGATCAGCAGCGTGGGAAAGCGGATCGACGTACCCTCGCCGTGGAAGGCCTCGTAGTGCAGCATGCCAGGGTGCTCGACGCCGTACACCGTCCGGAAGGTCCGCGTGGTGCGCCACGCCAGCTCACGCAAACCGACGTCCGTCGCGACTTCGTCGACGTAGAAATTCGGCGAGCCGACGGCGCATGGTTCGTCGGGCAGCGCCGTTGGACGCTGCCAACCAAGTCGCTGCATGCGCGCATACTGCCGGACATCCAGCAGAAACTCCGGCGGCTGGATGTAACCATTACCCGCCGCTTCGGCCCGGATGCCGTAGGCGCCCTGCCCGGCAAACTGCACGTACTGGTTCGCCAGCTTTCGCGAGATGATGAGGTACTCGTCTTCGGCCAACGCCCCGATGCAGGCGGCGAGGTTCTTCGAGAAATCACGCCAGTGTGTGTTCACAGTCATCGGACCCTCCTCGGGTGAGGTGCGGTGAGTGCTCGGTGCACACCGCAACATGCGTGGGGGGTCTGACAGTCGGCGCGATACGCCCTACCAAGCACGCGCAGCGCAGCACGACATCCGAGCCCCGAACGTCGTGCTGCATTTGTCTCCTTCAGCAGCCTATCGCACCCGCTTTGCCGCTCGCGTCTCCGGCGTCGAGGCACTCCACACCGGCCACGCTCGCAGCATGGCCGAGCCATCCGCCGCACGGGCTCCCGCCGCTGCGCGCGCCACGGCATCCTCCGCCACGCCACCAGCTAGCACGACTCCACGCGCGGTTTCATAGGAGGCCATTACCCGCGCTCCTGCCGCGACGGGATTCTCAGCGCCTTCGGCACCCACACCCGGCGCTCCTGCCACGATCGCATTGCTCGGGCACAACGTGTACAACGGCGCCACAAACCCTGTCATGCCGGTCACGCGGAACTGTGTGACCTTCGTGCTTCCGTTGAACTCACCGAATGCGAAGCCAAACTGCCGCGACGCAGCGATCTGTGCGACGAAGGCCTTCGCATTGGCGTTCGTCCCTCGATACCAGAGAGAGCGGTAGTCGGGCGACAATTCGTCCCACGTAGCACCGATCGGCGTGGCCCCGTCAAAAGAGTACGCGACCGCGCCGTTCTGCGTCACGATGTGCGGCAGGCGAATCCACAGAAAGAAGTATCCCGAACTTCCGCACGACACGATCAGCTCCGGTCGGTCACTCGTTCCGAAGCGATTGGCCACCGAGACATCCGCCGAGAGTACCGCGAAGGATGACCCACTCGCCGAGTACGTCTCCCAGTCGTACGCGGTATAGCTCGCCGTCCACACTGAACCATCAATGAGCACCTGCATCGTGAACGTACCGGCCTGTAGCGGGGTCATCACACCACTCGCGTTCACCACTGCACGACCGGCTTCGGCGATCCCCCAGGTGAGCGGCCGCGTGACCACGGTGCCATCGGCCAGTCGCGCCGTGATGGTGTACGCGTAGCTGTCGCCCACCTTCACGCGGGTGGCGCCGTTAAACACGACCGTTGCGATGTTGTACCGCACCGTCACCACCGCACTGCCGGTACGCCCTTCGCTCGTGGCGGAGATCGTCGTCGTGCCCGGGGCAATCGCCAGTACGTTGCCTGCGGCCGATACCTGTGCCACGCTCACGTCGCTGCTGTTCCAGCTTACCGCACGATTGGAAAGCGTGGCCCCCGCTGCGTCACGCAACAGCGCTGTAAAGCCAGACGCCGATCCCGGCGTAAGGGTGGTCACTCCGTTCACGCTCACCGACGCCACCGGAATCGGAATCACCGTGATCGCCGCCGCTCCCGTCTTCCCCTCACTCGTGGCCGAGATCGTAGCCGTGCCTACTGCCACACTCGTGATCACGCCGTTCGCATCCACCGAGGCCACCGACGGCACCGACGAACTCCATGACACCGCGCGCCCCGTGAGCACCGTTCCCGCCGACGTGCGGAGTTCAGCCGTCGCACTCGCGCTCTGTCCCAATTGAATCGTGCTCGGGGACAGCGTTACCGAGACCGTAGACAATACCGGTGCCGGCGGCGCAACCGGTCCATCCGTTCCCCCGCCGCCGCACGCGGTCATCACTGCCATCATGAGCACTGCACACGCAATACGTTGCATCAGACTCTCCGTTGATTGTCATCACGGCACCGTCATTGGCCGTGGTAACAACGTCAGAGGGGGGTCTGACAGACCGCCTTTCCGAGCGCATTGGTGCCTTTCTTCGCGCCCTTCGCGGTCCTTCGCGCCCTTCGCGTCGAGCAGTTGCTGTTGCAGTTGCAGTTGCTGTTGCTGTTACACCCAACCCCTACGGATGCGCCGCACTCACCCCGTACACGGCCTGCAGATACGCCGTGATCTCGTCGGCGCCCGTGCAATAGCGCCGCCCCGTCTCAGCACTCTCTCGAAGCAGCGCCGCGTGATCGTCAGCGGCGTTCAGCACCACCAGCACCGGGCAGTTCTGATGCGGCTCACCCAACAGCTCCACTATCGCCGCGCGCGGCCGCGGAAGATCGACATACGTCACGTCCAACCGCGTACGCAATGTCGGGAAGTAACTCAGCAGCCCTTCAATGCGTGCGCAATCGGTGCAGTGGTACGCGCCCGGGCCGAGTGCAGGGTCGGCGAAGTCGGCGCGCAGGAGGAACAGCTGGTCACGTGGCATGCAATGAACATTAGCGGCGAAACCGTGGCGTGCGTTACCGTACCACCACCTCGATCCCGAACAACGCCAGCTCCGCCGGGCAATACCGCACCGGGACGCCACGAACCCTCCGCGTTGACTCGTCGCAACGCTGCTCGGCGCGCGCCATCGTGGCCGGTAACGCCAGCGGCGACTCGATGGCGCCGTCAATGTTCGCGCGACGGATCACAGAATCCGGCAAGCTTGCGATGTCATTCCCGTCGCCCCACACCGGCTCGTTCAGCGTCCAGTTGGTACGCGAGAGAGCAAATCCGCCAGCTGGCTCGGCGGTGATCGTGAACAGCAGCCAATAGTGACCCGCCTTGGTCGGTGCCGGCACGCCGATGGACATGTCGATGATGTCCTGTGCGACCGGCGTCGGCACGGGGCTGAGATCACGCCCCATCTCTTGAGGATCGCCCCACGTGGGGGTCATGGACAACCACACCGACGCCGCCGGCCAGTTGGCGGTGTACTGGAGCTGCACCACGCCCGAGATGATCGCGCCGCGCTCCACATCGATACGGGCCTGCGGACCACGCACTCGCTGCGACCCGAATTGCGCCTCGGCCAGTCGTACCCGGTTGGTGCCGAGGCGCGGGGTTTGAAGGCCTTCCGCTGACTTCAGCTCGAAATCGATGGACCGATATCCTTCTGCCTCGACGCGAAGCGCCACGACGCTATCGAGGGTGCGTATCCGCAGATTACCGAATGCAGCCACGCCATTCTCCACGATGGCACTGTCACCCGCGAGAATCACGGCACTCGGCCGCAACGAGCGAATGCGCACACCGCGCGCCTTCCGCACGTCGGCGGTACGTCCGGGCGGAACCGCGACCACGAGCGACGGCAGCAGTCGAATCGCATTCGTCCCGTACTGTCGCGCGGGGACGGTTACCAGCGCCGATTGTCGAATCGTGAGCGACGGCGTACGCAAGACATACCACGATGACACCATCGTGCCCACACTCAGCAACGCAGCGGCGACCACCAAAATGCGCGAACCAACCCGCGCCGATCGATGTCGCCATGGCACGGCAGTCAGGAGCTTCCGTTGCAGTGGAGCGGGCAGTCGATCGCCGAGCAGGTCTGACATGATATCGCGCGCATGACGCGGGTCGCCGCTGCGACGGGCGCGAGCGATCACCCGAGCCAGCGTATCGGCCGCACGCGTGGAATCGCCGCCGTGCACGAAGTGGCGCAGCCCGGCGGTGAGTCGACCAACGGCGTCGGACGCAATGAGCGCTGTCGCCAGCTCCACGTGCGCCTCGCGCACGGCGTCTGGCGCGCTGCGCGCGAGCAGGTGCTCCGTAATCACGTCGTGCGCTGGCGCATACATCGCGTTGTGCTGCACCACGAGTGCCTTCTGCTCCAGCGATTGTACGCTCGCGATCGTCGAGGCGCCGCCTACTTCGTCCGGCGCATGGGCGAGCCACACATCGGCCGACAGCGGTATTCCGGCCACCGCCAACCGCAATAGCAAGCGACGCTCACGCTCGCTGCACGCCGCGAGGCGACGACTGAGCGGCGACGACACGGCGATCTCACTCGCGGCCTTCGGCCAGTCGCTCGCGGTCCACAGACCGTCGTGCAACGCGATCAGCGCAGACTCCTGCGCAAAGCTCAGTCGCTCAATCACACCGAGCGGAATGCCGTCACACGCGTCAGCCAGCGTGTGGATGAAATGCTCCGCCGGCGCCGTGTCTGGCCACGCACCACTGCTGCGAATCGCATCGACGACGGCGTCCGCACCAAGTGGTAGCAGCGGCAGTACGGTCAACGTGGAATGATCGAGCGACGTCGTACTCGACGGACGCGTGGTGCCCACCACCAGCAGCGGCAGATCGCTGAGTCGTCCGATCACAATCGACAGCAGCTGTCGTGACGCAGGATCGGCCCAATGCAAGTCATCCAGCAAGAGCGCCAGCGGCTCCTGTTCGGCGATCGCCGACACCAAGTCGAGCAACGCCAGCGCACGGCGACGCACCGACTCGCCCCCTTCATTGGTGGACGGTGACACGGCATAGCGGCTGCCGAGTGCGGGGTCGAGCGCGACCAATTCGCGAGCGCTGTCGGCATTGATACCAGCCGCACCGGGCAGCGACGCGAGCGCGCGCGCCACCTGCGCGGCATAGCCGAAGGGCACCGCCTGTTCACCGGAGTTGGCACGCACCGTGAGCGCGCGCGATCGACGCCCGGTACAGCGCGCGTGAATGACTTTCAGCAGCCGGCTCTTTCCGATGCCGGCCACTCCGGTCAGCAACACCACTTGGCAGTGCCCCTGCTTCGCCAGCGTCCATGCCTGTACGACCCTCGCGAACAGGTCGTCGCGTCCCACCAGGTCAAGCGACAGGCCGGCCTGTTCGGGCACCGACTCCGCATCGACCCGTTCACGCGCGCGCGCCACACTCATCGCGCAGGCGGGCGAGAGCGTGATCTCCTGCTGCTGCGCCAACTGCTCCATCACATCAGCTTCGCCTTGTGCCGCGGCGCGATCCTCCATGTCGAGCAACACGTCGATCGCAATGCGACGGGCATCGGGATTCGTTGGCACCTTCCGCACCATCGCCTCGAGCGCACTCCGGCGCTCCGAGGGTTTCATGCGCAGCACGTCGCTACGCAGAAACGGTTCCGCGACGCGCAGGAGTGCTTCCTCCAACCGCCGCCGCTCGCCCGAGGCCCAGTCGTCGAACTCATCGCCGCCGGGAATCGTGACGCCGCCCAGAAACGGCCCCTCATACCACCCCATCGCGTCGGGCGCATCGTTGCGATACACGGCGTCGAGAAACAGATCGCGATCACTGGCGAGGTCGGCGCCCACCCCGAGGACCGCGTCTTCACGGGTCACCAGGAGGTCGCCGAGCAATCGACGGAGGCGCCACAGGGCCTGGCGGACGTTGTGTCGTGCGCGATCGGGGGGCGCGTCCGACCAGAGCAGTGTGGCCAGCGTGTCCCGTGAGTGCTCACGTTTACGGGCGCTCGCGCAATACGCGAGCACCGCCAGCGGCTTGCCGCGCTGCAGGATGACCTGCCGCGAACCGTCGGGCTGGTGCGCCGTGAGCTCGAGATTGGCGAACGTACGAAGGAAAAACGGGGCGTTCGACGCGGTCATCAACTCTCAACAATTAGAATCACTGCAATCATAGCGCACGCGCCGGCGATCCACTCACCACCGGTGCAATTGCGTTGCGAGTATAGTCTACGGCGGTGGCGTATATCCAGCGTCAAAGCGTTGCGGTGTAACGTCTTGCGACTACCATTCCACCGTCGAGGCGCGAAGCGCAGCAGAAGCAAAATGGTGTTGCGGTTCTTCGCGATCCTTCGCGAGCCTCGCGTCAGGCTGTTGCGTGTGCCATCCCGACGGTCGCCAGCGAAGCCGCGTCAGCGCACGTTATGCTTCGGAACATTGGTAGCTCGTTCTCGCTGCCACTCCCATCAGTTTCACGTCAGTACCCTGCCTGTTTCCCGCCCCACACGCACGCACCATCATGATCAATCGTCGCGATTTCATTGGCCTCTCCGCCGGCGTCGGTGCCACCCTCGGCCTGTCGCCCCGCCTCCTCGCCGCGCTCAACAGCGTGTCCATCCCCCAGGGGCAGCTACTGCAGCGCGCGATCCCGAGCACCGGGGAAATGATTCCCGTCATCGGCCTCGGCAGTTCCGCCACCTTTGCGACGGTGGCACGAGCCGAAGATGCCAGTGCGCTCAAGGCCGTGTTTCAGACGATGGCCGATCGCGGCGCGCGGGTGTTCGACACGGCCCCGAGCTACGGCGCGTCGGAGCAGGTGGCCGGTGGCATCGTGAACGAGCTCGGCATCGCCAGCAAGATGTTCTGGGCCACCAAGGTGAACGTGGCCGGTCGCAGTGGAGCGTCGGCCGATCCGGCGGCGGCACGCGCACAGATCGAGAAGTCGTTCGCGATTTTCAAGCAGCCCAAGATCGACCTCATGCAAGTGCACAACATGGGCGATCCCGCCACGCAGCTCCCCATCGTGCGCGAATTCAAGAAGGCCGGCCGCGTACGCTACGTGGGCATCACCACCACGTTCCCCAATCAGTATGCGCAGCTCATCGAGGTCATGCGCAACGAGCCGCTGGACTTTATCGGCGTAGACTACGCCGCCGATAATCGCGACGTCGAAGACGTGATCCTGCCCCTCGCCATCGAGAAGAAGATCGCGGTGCTCGCCTACGCGCCGTTCGGGCGCACGAGCCTGTTCCGTCGCGCCGCCGGGAAGGAGCTCCCCGCGTTCGCCAAGGAGTTCGACGCGACCACGTG
>JBBQAK010000060.1:0-13026 GCA_038316215.1 Gemmatimonadales bacterium
GGTTTCTGTGGGACAATGCAATGAAACACGGACGAAGTGTTAAAATATATGGAGAGGCATCAATACCTGTATTTCCTAAAAAGACAACATGGACAGATGTTTACATCGCCGGCGGGGCCATTGCCACGGGGTCGCTGACGCCCGCGCTCGCGCAGGCGCTCGAGTCGGATGGGCCGCACCTGGAGAACGGCCTGACGACCCCCGCAGGCTTCGCGGCACACGAGCGGATGGTCGAGGCCGTACGTCGAGCCGACGGCCCCATTCGCCTCGCGTCGAACGAGAACCCGTACGGCATGGCCCCGAGCGCGCGCAAAGCCATCGAGGACGGCTGGAAGCAGCACTCCTGGTACGGCGCGCCGGGCATCCCGAATCTCAAGAAGATTTACGCGCAGTCGGTGGGCGTGCCGGAAGATCACATCATGATCGTGGCCGGCTCGAGCGAGCTGCTGAGCATCGTGAATCTGGCCTACGGGGTGAAGGGTGAGATTCTCACCGCGTGGCCGACGTACGAGGGCCTGCCGCGCTACGCCGAGACGCTCGGTATCAAAGTGCACAAGGTGCCGCTCGCGGCCGACCTCACGCACGACCTCGACACGATGGACAAGCGCCTCACCCAGGCGATCGACTTGGTCTTCGTGTGCAACCCGAATAACCCCACGGCGAACGTCACCGAAAATCGCACGCTGCGCAGCTTCGTGTCGAGCGCGTCGCGACGTTCGATGGTGCTGGTGGATGAAGCGTATCACGACTTTGTGACCGATCCGTCGTACACGTCGTGCATCGACATGGTGAAGGCCGGCGAAAACGTCATCGTGTCGCGCACCGGCTCGAAGATTCAC
Source organism: Gemmatimonadales bacterium (assembly GCA_038316215.1). Taxonomy (GTDB): domain Bacteria; phylum Gemmatimonadota; class Gemmatimonadetes; order Gemmatimonadales; family Gemmatimonadaceae; genus Gemmatimonas. The sequence goes on from JBBQAK010000060.1 coordinate 840, forward strand.
GGTCTCGCCGCACTCCGCACCGCGTTCGTGATTGCGCGCCCCGACATCATCGCGCGTCTGCAGCCGCTCAGCACCAGTGCCCCTGGTGTGTTCGGCGCGCTGGGCGCTGCGGCGTCGCTTCAGGACACCGCGTATCAGGCGATGTGCAAACAGCGGAACGTCGAGGGCCGCGAGATCATGAAGTCGGCAGTCGCGAAGCTGGGGCGCAAGATGACGGACTCGCAGACGAACTTCGTCTTCTTTCACACCGGCATGCCGGTGGAGCAGGTGCAAAAGGGGATGCTCGCCAAGGGGTTCATGATCGGGCGCGCGTTCCCGCCGTACACCGACTGGGTGCGCATCTCGATTGGCACGCCCGATGAAATGCGGGCCGTGGCCGCCGCACTGCCGGACGTGATTGGTAGTGCGCCGAAGTCGATGGGCAGTTCGGGGGCGTAAGCGCGCGAGACCAGCCCACGTCCACCCGGTGAGTTCGAACGGTATGCGGCCGAATGGCCGTGGCATCGAGCAGTAGCAGTGAAACTGAAACCATGTCCCTTTTGCCGAAACCGTGGAGGTTCGCATGCGTCACACATTGCATTGGGTCTGTACCGGAACCATCGCCACCGCCGCTCTGCTGATGTCGGCCTGTCAGCAGCCTGCGGCGGATTCCCGTCTGAGCTATAAGACGGCGGAAACGGTTACGATCACAGCCAACTGTACCACGGGAAACCAGGTGGGCGTGGTGGTCGACAAGTGGGTGCTGCGCATGAAGAAGAAGGGCGATGTGTCCTTCAACATGCAGACCACCACGGGCGCTGTCGTCGAGCTCTCGCAAAAGGAGGCAGCGAGCTGGCCGTTCGATGAGGCCTCGCCCCTCAAGGGGAATGCGAAGGGAAAGATCAAGGACAAGAACGGTGAGTATCGCTACAACGTGCGCGTGGCGTGTGCGATCGGCACGAGCGGAGATTCCGTGCGCGTCGTCATCGACCCCGACATTATCGTGAACTGACGTCCCGAAGCCAGAGTTGATGAAGACGACGCTGGACCATCCCACCCGTATCGGCCCGTACGACATCATCCAGCTGCTTGGTGAAGGCGGCATGGGTGTCGTGTATGAAGCTGAAGAAACGGCACCGGTCCGGCGCCGTGTCGCGCTCAAGCTGATCCGCGCGGGCCTCGACGAAGCGCGTGATCTGCTCGCGCGCTTCGATGCGGAGCGGCGTGCGCTGGCGGTGATGAATCACCCCGGCATCGCGCGGGTGCTGCAGGCCGGAAGTACTGACACGGGTCAGCCGTACTTTGCCATGGAGCTCGTGCGCGGCTTGCCGCTCTCGGAGTTCTGTGACACGCGTCGGCTCAATGTGCGCGATCGCCTGCAGCTGTTCATCGGGATCTGCGAAGCGGTGCAACATGCCCATCAGAAGGGCGTGATTCATCGCGACCTGAAGCCGTCGAACATTCTTGTGACCGACGAAGACGGCCATCCGCAGGCGAAGATCATCGACTTCGGCATCGCCAAGGCACTGGGGCCGCCGCAGTCGGACCACGTGGCCAAGACGCTGGCCGGCTTTGCGATGGGCACCGTGGCCTACATGAGTCCCGAGCAGGCCAGCTCCACCGCAACGGATGTAGACACCCGCGCCGACATCTACTCGCTGGGCGTGATGCTCTACGAGCTGCTCGTGGGTCATCTGCCCGTCGATCCGGCAAAGGTGGGCTACTACGAATTTCTGGCGCGACTCTCGAGCGGAGATACCAGTCCACCGACGCTCAGCGTGGGACTCTCCAGCGCCGTCGCGCAGAGCGATACGATCGCGAATCTCCGTCGCACCGATTGGCGTCACCTGCAGAAGGAGCTGCGCGGGGATATCGACTGGATCGTTATGAAGGCGATGCACCCTGACCGCACGCAGCGCTACGAAACGGCGAACGGATTTGCCGCCGACATCCGGCGGTATCTGGGCAACGAGCCGGTGTCGGCGCGTCCGGCGAGTACGCGCTACCGCATGGGGAAGTTCATCCGTCGGCACAAGGTCGGCGTGATCGCGGTGGGCGTGGCCACGCTGCTGGTGACGGCCAGTACGGTGGCGGCCACGGTGGGCTTTGTGCGCGCGCGCAGGGCCGAACAAATGGCGGCGCGGGAGGCGGAATCGGCCAAGCAGGTGGCTGACTTCATGGTGGACCTGTTCCGCCAGTCCGACCCCACAGTGTCGCGTCGCGGTAGTGTCACGGCGCAGGCGATTCTCGATCAGGGCATCCGCCGGGTCACCACCGACCTCGCCTCGCAGCCGCTGCTGCAATCGCGTCTGATGCAAACCATGGGCACGGTCCAGACGGCGCTCGGGCGGTATCCGGAAGCGCGGGCCCTGCTCGAGGACGTGTTGCGCACGCGCGAACGGATACTCGGGACGGACGATGTGCTCGTGGGCGAGACGCTCACTTCACTCGGCGAACTGACGCGCGATTTTGGCGATCTGGACGCCGCCGATATGTACCTGACGCGCGCGCTCGCCATTCGCGAACGGACCTATGGGATGTCGCACGTGGACGTGGCTTCCACGTTGTCCGTGCTGGCGGCGCTGCGCTGGCGGCAATCGCGAATGGCCGAGGCAGAGACGTTGTATCGTCGCGTCCTCACGATCGATGCGAAGGTGCGCACGCCAGACGACGCTCGAACACTACGTGATATGCGCGGACTGGCCGCCGTGTATCGATCACAACAGCGCAACGCGGCGGCTGATTCGCTCTGGAGCATCACACTGGCCCGTCAGGAGCGTACGTTGGGCAGTGATCATCCCGACGTCGGAAGCACGCTGAATAACATCGGCGCCTACCACTACTTCGACGGCAAATACGACGATGCCGCCGTGTACTACGAGCGTGCGCGTCTCATCATGGAGAAGGCGTACGGTGTGGAGCATCCGCTCACGGTGAGTGTGATGAACAACCAGGCCGAAGTCCTCTGGAAGCTCAAGCGGTATGCGGAGGCAGAACCCCTATTCCGGCAAGCGTTGGCGGCGAAGGAACGGTTGTATACGCCGGAGCACGCGTCCATTGCGGTGTCGCTGAATGGGCTCGCCGGCGTGCTGCGTGACAGCAACCGCGAGGCGGAGGCGGAGCCGCTGTACAAGCGTGCGCTGGCCATCCGGGAGATTGGCAACGGCTCGGCCGACCTGCGAGAAACGCTGCGAGATTATGCGACGCTGCTACGGGCGACCAACCGGGCTGTGTTGGCCGCACAGCTGGAACAGCGAGCCGCTGGGCTCAAGTAGGGTCAGCGCACGCGCGGCGCGCTACACACCGCGCGCCACAGCATCTGGTAGGCTGGCCAGCGTTTCGATGTACAGCTCCCAGAGCGCCCGCATCCGCTTGGCCGTATCCACATAGCCGGGCACCGTCAGCTCGAACGGATCGGCGTCCGGCGTGGGATCGCCGTGTATGGTACGGTCATCACGACGATGCAGTTCACCCTCGAAGTCCCGCAAATAGCGCTCCCGTAGCGGTGCGCTCGCGAACAAGGCGCGTACCAGGTCAGGGCTCTCACCCCTGAGGACGAAGGCCTCATCGAACGCGTCATCGTCGACGTGAATGTCGAGCGCCCCGAACCAGTTCGCGACCGCGGAGGCGAACGACGCGCGCGACACGGAGAAGCGCTGCGCGTGTGTGGCCGGCAACAGCACCGAGAACGTCGTAGTGATCACCGGCATGAGCACGTTTCCAGCCAAGACCATGCTCACATTCCCGGTAATACTGAGCCCGCCAAAGGCGTGTGCGATCTCAATGCGTGGGGGGGCGTCGCCGACCGGTGCATGCCACGTGCCTCCGACCTCCCGGGCAAAGGTCTCCCAGACGTCGAGGTGTTTGCCGCGGGGCAAGGGATCGAGGTTCACGGCAGGATCGGAGTGGAGAGGAGAGGAGGGTTGGGCACCTTGCGGGGCGCGGGGAGCACCGTATGGCATGTCCGAAATGTGTCACCGCGACCAGCGCGCGTCCAACGCGTGTTCAACGGCATCATGGACGCGTTAGTCTTCCGCGTTCGGTCGATCGTTGCCGACGCCAGAGCGCTTGAGGCGGTCGAGGATGCGCTGCTCCGCCTCCACGTCCGAGAGCCGGGCATCCCCAGCCGTCGACATGTGCCGGAGTGCGACGCCCATCTGATCGAGCTGCCGCGCGAATCGTCGGCAGTTGTCGCACATCAGGAGGTGCATGCGGACGGCGATGCGGCGACGGAGTGAAGCGGATCGCAGCGCATCGGCGGCAAGATCATGACTTACGTCCCTACACGTCAGCATTGGCGCTCCCAGCAATGCCGTGAAGTTCCAAGCATGTCCGTAACCGATTTCTGGCCCGAAAGAGCAGTACGCCGAGGTTATTGGGCGTTACCTGCAAAATCTTACACAGCGCCTCGGTAGAGAGTTCGTCGGCCTCGCGCAGTGTAAAGGCCTCGCGTTGTGCGTGCGGCAGTTGCTCGAGACAGAACGCCAGATGACGTCGCACGTCGGCGCGAGCAAGCGCCGTCGCTGGCTGCACGGGGGGGCGCACCCACGATCCCTGCGCATTGAACTGCCGCTCGAACACGCGATCAATATCGTCAGCTGGCTCGGTGCGGACCGCACGGCGCACTAACCCGCGCCGCCGAGAACTGGGTTTCGCGCGACGATCACGCCTTCGGAGCAGGGGAATTCGAAATGTCACTCGACTATAAGAGAATCGTGCTGGGTGGATTCATCGGTACGGCCGCCATGACGATGGTCGGCTTGTGGGGGGCGCCGTTGATGGGCCTTGCCCCAATGAACCCTGCAGAGATGCTTGCCGGTGCGATGGGCGGCATGCTTGCAGTTGGCTGGATGGCCCACTTCATGATCGGGATGGTGCTCGCGATCGGCTATGCGATGATCGCGACGCACCTGCCCGGACCGGCCGTTGCGCGCGGGGCGCTGTACGCCGTGGCGCCGTGGCTCATAGCGCAGTTGCTGGTGATGCCGATGATGGGGATGCCGGTGTTTTCAGGCTCGCTCATGCTGGCGATGGGAAGCCTCCTCGGACATCTCGTCTATGGGGCGGTTATCGGAGGAATCATCGGGATCGGGGTGTCGGCACCAGTCGCTGGAACCCTGCGCCGCGCGGGCTGAGCTCACCGACGCGGAGGCAACGAACAGCTGTTGCCTTCGCGTATGTCGAGTCAGTTCGGCGTGACGCGCGCTGCCGTCACGCCGCCCGCCACACGTCGCATCTGGATAACGACCGTCTCGCGTAACGGCGAGCACCCACTGTCTGCCGAGAACACCAAGCACGCGAACGGATCAAACGCCTTGCGCGCCGCTTTCGGTACGTCAAAAGCAATATGACCCGCCGGCGCGACGACGCCGTTGATGACATCGAGCCGCATCTGCAGTGTGCCGCAGCTAAATGTCACACGACGCTCGTCCTGCTGCACCGCGCCGTCGCACAGAAACGGCGCCCCGGGTGATCCGCCCCTGTACGTCGCACGCCCACTCGAGTCTAAGCGAATGGTGGCGCCGATTCGAACGCCGGACACTCGTCCCGCAATGCGGTATTCGCCGGCCAGCGCGTCGACCGGCGTCGTTGCTTGGCGCAGCGATGGGTTCGAGTGCCGTGCGGCGTCAGACTGTTGATGTGTCGCGCACCCGATGAGTGTCACGACCGCCGACATCGCAAGGATTGGAATGTGTCGGGTCATCGGACACTCGGCTAAGAAATGGGGACCGACCTATCGCCGCAGATGGCAACGAACATACGGCATCCAGTGGTCGCTCGCTGGCGATCGCATGTGCATGGTTGCCTATTACGGTGGCGACGTCATGATCCGGCTCATGAGGAGGCCCGGTATGCAATTACTGTATCCGTTGAACGCTCGTGCACGCGCACTGCGCGGCCAGTCGAGAGGGCGCGGGATCGCGGCCCTCACCATCGGCCTCGTGCTGCTGGCAAGGCCTGTACACGGACAGGCTTCGCCACCGCCCGTCGATATCTGGCCGGCACGCGATGCGACGATCGTCGCCGACCCGAAAGCCCCCCGTGTGCGCATCGGCATCTGGGATAGTGGCGTTGATACCACGCTCTTTGCCGGACGACTCGCGCGCGATAGCCAAGGCCGCGTACTGGTCCGCGGCTACGATGCCTTCAAGCGACGACTCGATACACCGATGGCGATCTTACCCGCCGACGTGCTGGCGCGTGCGACCGAGCTCAACCGGATGACCGTGGGTCTCGATGATCTCGACACCGACGTCGACAGTCCGGCGGCGCGCGAGGTGACACAGCGCATGAAGACGATGACACCGGCCGAGCGCTCCGCCAGTACGGATCTTCTCGGGACGTGGTCGGGATACATTCACGGCACGCCTGTCGCGGACGCGGCGCTCGCGGGTAACGCGCACGCCGACGTGATCATCGCGCGGATGGAATGGTGGCACGGCTCGCCGCCGGTGCCGTGCTGGACCCGTGAGCTCGCACATCGTGAGGCCGACTCGCTCCGCGACCTGCTCGATTTCCTGGTGGTTGGCGGAGCACGCGTGGTCAACATGTCGTGGGGGCGCTACGAGAGCAGTTACCGGCGCAACCTCGAGGAGTGCGCGCCCTCCATGCCCGTCGAAGCGCGCAACACCCTTGCGCGCTACACGGTGGACACACTGCGACGTGTGCTTCAAGCGGGGATGCAGGCCGCACCGCAGGTGCTGTTCGTGGCGGCCGCTGGGAACGAATCGTTGACTATCACCGAGTCGAACCCAGCGACTCGCTTCTCCGCGCCCAACTTCATTCTGGTCGGAGCGGTGGATCAGGCCGGACGGCAGACCGACTTCTCCAATAGCGGAGCCGAGGTCTCCCTGTACGCCAATGGCTGGCGGGTGCCGGGCCGACTGCCGGGAGGCACACCAGCGTTCGGGACGGGCACCTCAATGGCGGCTCCCGTCGTGAGCAATGCCGCCGCCAAGGTGCTCACCGTCAACCCGCGATTGAGTGGCGCCCAGCTGCGTCGTGTGCTGGAACAGAGCGCAGACACGAACGCCGCAGGACTGCGGCTATTGCATACCAAACGCGCCGTCGAGGCGGCACGCGCGGCGGCGCGGTGAACGGGCAAGACGTTATCGCACGGTGACGTTAGCGGCTCTGGGCATCGAGCGGCTTCGACACCGAAATGTGTCCGTACTTCACGAGCGCCACGAAGACGATCCCGCCGACGGCGTTCCCGACGGTCGCGAGACCAAGGAACCGAAGGTATTCGACCACCGACACGCCGGCCACGAAGACGCCCATCAGCACTTCTACGCTGCCGGCGATGGAGTGATGCAGGTGCAGGAAGTAGATCGAGCCGGCCACGAGGAGGATGATCAGGATCTGACCGATCGTGTCCCGTGAGGCCGTCACCAGCCACGACACGAGGCCCATCATCCAGCCGGCGGCAACGGCGCTACCGAAAATCACCACGGCGCTGAAGTCGGTGAGATGATGACTCATGCGCGCCACGTCCGCTGGCATGAAGAGCCCGAGACTGACGCCCAACGGCGCACCGAAAGCGGCAAAGCCGGTGGCCCCCACAAGGTTACCGACGTACACGAGCGACCACAGTCGCGCGATTCGTCGCACCGTGGTGCGTCCGGACAAAAGCGGAAGCACCGCAAGCGTCGTGTGTTCCGTAAAGAGTTCGGATCGCCCGATGATGACAATGATGAATCCGATAGCGTACACCACGGCGCCGATCAATCGCGATCCCAACGTATCCGACGGACTCGCAGCGAGCACGGACGCGACCATGAGCGGGCCAAACCCGACGTCGAGTCCAGCGCTTACAGCAGACAACAGCAGTCCGCGCGTTTCGCGCTCGAGCTGCTCCTCGCCGATCTCGATTTCCTGGCGGAGGATCGTCTCGGCCGGCTTGGTGGCTTCCCCTTCGCTGACTGGGGTGATCTCGTCGTCGTGGCGTTCGGCAGCGTGTGTCAGTGTATTCTCCCGAAGAAGGCAATGGTGGGATGGAGACCGGCGCAGCTACACCACGGCTTCCTGGAATACGTGAAGGTCGCGCTGCGGAAACGGGATGCTGATTCCTTCGGCGTCGAACGCCTCTTTCACGGCCTTGGTGAAGTCGAACTTCACGTCCCAATAGTCGCCGCTGTTCACCCAGGGCCGCACCACGAAGTCGACGCTGCTGTCGCCAAGGTTGGCCACGGCAATCGTGACCGCGGGCTCGGCCAGCACGCGCTCGTCGGCGTTCAGCAGTTCCGCCATGATGCGCTTGGCCTTGTTGAGATCGTCGCGGTAGCCGACGCCCACCGTCATGTCCACGCGGCGCGTGGGATACGCCGACACGTTGGTGATCGAGCTTCCCAGCACGGAGGCGTTGGGCATGATGATTTGCATGTTGTCCGGCGTCCGGAGTTCGGTCGTGAGGATGCCCACCTGCACCACCGTGCCCGCCTCACCACCGGCGCGAATGACATCTCCCGCCTTGAACGGCTTGAACAGGATGAGCAGCACGCCCGACGCGAAGTTGGACAACGAGCCCTGCAGTGCCAGCCCTACCGCGAGCCCCGCGGCGCCAATGACCGCCACGAACGACGTGGTCTGCACGCCGAGTTGGCCAACAGCCGTGATCACCACGAACACCATGAGCGCGCCGTAGAGCATGCTGGAGAGAAAGCCGGTGAGCGTGCGGTCCACTCCTCGATTTTCCAGTGTACGCGTAAAAAGTCCGCGTAGCCGTTTGCTCAGCCACACGCCGACGAGCAGAATGAGGATTGCGGCGACCGCCCTCACGCCGTAGTCGGTGACATAGGCGAGTACGCGTGCCTCGATGGGGACGGAACCGGGCGCGGACCCGTTGGCACTGGCGGACTGCTGGAGGGCAGAAAACATGCTGGACCACCTCATTGCGGAGCACGGCGCCGCCGCCGACACACCCCCACGGTGCCCCGGCGCATCACGCCAGTCATTATCTGTCGTACCCGACACAGCGGTGTAAGAGCCGCCCAGCCCGTGATTATTTTCAGGTAGCGACACCCGTCCGCGCGGCGAAACCCGAACCCGTATTCATGCACCGACGACTATGCTGCGCTGGCTGATGCGGCGACGCCGTGCCGCGATCCGGCAGCGCGCCTTCCCGCCGGAATGGCGCGAGATCATTCTGCGGAACGTGCCGTTTGTGGCGAAACTCGATGCGGCGGACCGCGACGAGCTGACCAGCCACGTCCAGGTATTCCTGGCCGAAAAACAGTTTGAGGGGTGCGGCGGCCTGGCGCTCACCGACGAAATTCGCGTCACGATCGCGGCGCAGGCGTGCGTGCTGCTCCTGCACCGCGAAACGGACTACTTCGCGAAGCTGGTGTCCATCCTCGTGTATCCGTCCACCTACGAAGTGCCGGGCGGCCGGCCGATCGGCGGCGGCGTCATGAACGTCGACCCTGAGGCCCGGTTGGGCGAGTCCTGGCTGTCAGGCGTGGTGGTGCTGGTGTGGGACCGCGTGCTCGCGGGTGCGCGGGACATGCACGACGGCCACAACCTCGTACTGCATGAGTTCGCACACCAACTGGACCAAGAGAGCGGCGCGAGCAACGGGGCGCCGGTCCTACCGCAACGTTCCATGTACGTGGCCTGGGCGCGCGTGCTCGGCCGCGAATTCGAGACACTCGTGAACGAGAAGCAGCACCGTCACCACGACGTGATCGATCAGTACGGGGCGACCAATCCGGCGGAATTCTTCGCGGTGGTCACCGAAGCGTTCTTCGAGAAGCCTCGCCAGCTTCGCGAGAAGCACCCAGAGCTCTATGCAGAGTTCCAGCAATTCTACCGGCAGGATCCGGCGTCGCTGGGTCAGCCGTGATCGTGACGCTTGGGGGTGTGTACGAAACTAGGCACCAACAGTTGGAACTGATCGGCGTCTGGCGTGGGATCACCGAAAGTCGAAGCATCGCTCGGCCCGATTGGCGTTGATCGCAACAGCCGGAACACGACTCACACCGATCAACGGGACCAACACGGATATGCAAGAACGTGGGGCATACCGCAGGACTATCCGTCGTCGCTCCGCTTATCTGTGGCTGTTTCCGTGCACTCCACGGTATCCGTGTTCTGGCGGTTCGCGATCTATCCGCATCGCAAAACCCCATCGGCGTTACTGCGAATTCCGCTCCTCAGGTTTACGACACTCCCGTTCCAACACGGACACCGTGTCATGATAGAACCGCTCGGCGCTGGCGCGAGTTCGCCCGACGCAGAGCGTGCCGACCTTGCCGAATACGGGTAACGCACCAATGAGGTGGAACATGACGCCTTCCTGCGTTGCGGCATCGAAGTGCAGGTCATTGTTCACCGCAATATCGATCAACCGCTTGGGCGTCAGCCCCACGTACGATGGCTGCTGCATATTGTCCGTGGCATGGTAAAAGCACGGATTCCCGGTGAGCGAGCGAAACGTGGACGTTTCCGTATCGTATTCGCCGTCCGTGAGGAACTGCAGCATGAGAAACGGATGCGTGGTGCCGCCCTTGCGCAAGTTGATCTCGATGGCCGTTGTCTCCCACACGCCTTCTCGTCTGACGGTCATGAAGTCCACGGCAAAGCGGGCCAGTACGCCCTCTGCCGCGAGCACCTGGGCGACCTGTACTCCGTAGCGGTGTAAGTCAGGACAGTATTCGGGGTTCGCCGGAAACGTGCACCCCTCGTACACCTGCCCCGATCGTCCACCGAGCAGCTGATCGTGTGTAGCAACCACACTGCTTTGGCCCAACGGATCAATACGACACTGGACCGATGGGGAGCGGATGTCGTCACCCGTCACGAAGCATTCAACGATGCCACCCATCTGTGTCAGCTTGGTGGCGAAGCTGTCGCTGGTTTCACTGGGCGCCACACACTGCAGATTTTTGGGCGTCACCTGTTGGATCCACCGCACCATCGGATCGATCGATTCCGCGCGTACGGCGGACACCGGAGCGCCGTCATAAGTGAACACGGCGTTGCCCTCGCCAGAGAAGCCGTCATTCAGCTTCACCATCGCACGACGCAGCGACGGATCGCGACGCTTCAGGTCGGCCAGTGCGTGCGCAACATCGTGGCTGTCGCGTAGCTGTTCGTGACCGTAGGGCAGCGGGACCCCAGCGCGGCGAAAGATTTCACGACTGCCGCTCTTCGAGCCAAAGTGGACCAGCTCGGGGTCGCATCCGTAGATGGGTATCCCGAGTCGCACCGCGAGGGTTCGCTCGAGCGGCGTGACATTGAAACAGGTCATGTGCGCCGACATCGTATCGGGGATGTGGGCGCGCATGCGATCGACCAACGCCTCTCGGGCGAGAATCTTGGCCGTCAGTGAAGCGGCGGACGTGTCGCCGCAATCAAGTAGCGTGAGGCGGGGCAACGCGTGCCCAGGCGGAACGCCCGGCAGCAAATGCAAGTAGTAGTCGACGATCGCGGGCGCGATGGGCGCACTGGTGACGTACACCAGATTGGCGCGCGGAAAACGGAGGAGCATGATGAGGCACAACAGCCGCTCCTCGTAGTGCGCAGCACCTTCGAGCTTGCGCAACTCCTGAGGATCAAGCGTCAGGCTCGGAATCACCACGATGGTTTGCGGTGCATGGCGATCGCGAAATACCCGCGTAAAAAGCTGCGGCAGTTGCCGCTGAAGTTCCGCGAAGCGTTCACGCTCCTGGGGCGAGCCGGGCAACGGAAACTCACCGGCGCCATGTATCGGAACGACTGGCTCCATGGTTGTTGGCAACGCGGGAAGAGGCCGCACAATACGCTCGGAGGAGGTGTGGGAAGCTGAACCCGCCACAAACGGCTACTCAGATCTTGTGGGCTCCCGCCAACGCGAGCAAGAGGACGCCGCTATCGAATTATCAGCAGCCATACCGCGTTCGCTTATCCGCGGCCATTTCCGTGCCATCTGTGGTGTCCGTGTTCTGGCGGTTCGCGATCTATCCGCCTCGCAAGGTCCGATCGGCCACCATCGCAACCGCCGGCACACGGATGACACCGATCAACGGAACCAACACGGATACGCCAACAGGTGGGGCATGCCGCAAGACCGTCCGTCGTCTCGCCGCTTATCCGCGGCCATTTCCGTGCCATCTGTGGTGGGCGGGTTGTGGGGGGTGGCGATGAAAACCCCTCGCCCGGGCCGGAAGGCCCCCAACCCAACCCCCCGGCCCCCGCAAACACCCAACAACCGAACCAAAACCGATAAGCC
>JBBQAK010000363.1:0-4198 GCA_038316215.1 Gemmatimonadales bacterium
CCGAACCCTGATGCTCTCAACACGATTCGTGCGGTTCGCGGCCCTCGCCGCCACGCTCGCCCTTCCGGCGCAATCCAGCGCGCAAGTCAGCGCGAAGGCCTCCGCGAGTGCGCCCGTGCCGGCGGCCATGGCCGCCATCAAGCGCGCCGATCTCGAGCGGGATCTCTACGCCATGGCCGGAGACGGGATGCGTGGTCGCGAAGCCGGCACGCCCGATGAAATGCGGGCGTCCATGTGGGTCGCCGAACAGCTGCGCCAGATCGGTGTGAAGCCGATGGGGCAGGATGGCAGCTACTTCCAGTGGTTCAACATGGTCCGCACGCGCGTGTCGACGGTGTCCACCACCGGCGCGCTCGGCGATCAGGCGCTCGTGGTCTGGAAGGACTTCGTACCCATGGGTTCCGCCAACGCCGACGTGAACGCGCCCATCGTGTGGGTCGGCACCGGCGCGGACTCCACTATCGACGTGCGTGGCAAGATCGCCGCGATACAGATCACTACGCCGTTGGCATCGTCGATCCGGACCACAACAAATTCGGCCGAAGTGCGCTACGCCAACGCCGCGATCGCCGCCGCGACTCAGCGCGTGCAGCGGCGCGGTGCCGTGGGAATCATGCTCGTGGCCGACTCCATCACCGATGTCGCGTTCGATGGACTCGGTGTGTTGCGTGAGCGGGGCACCTATGACGTTGATGGCGGCGCGCCGCGCTTCGCCGGTCAGGCCACGCAGGCCGCGCGTCCGCAGTCCGCTCGCACCGCGCCCACGCCCGCGTTCCTCGTGCGCGGCGCGATGGCGGCCGCACTCAAGGCCGGCGGCTCGGCCGAGATGCATGTGCGCGTGGAGCACTTCACCACGCCGTCTACGAACATCGTCGGCGTGGTGCGCGGCACCGATCCCACGTTGCGCGATGAGTACGTGCTGTACAGCTCACATCAGGACCACGATGGCGTACGGTATGTCATAAACGGAGACTCCGTGTGGGCCGGTGCCGACGACAACGGCACCGTCAGCGTCGCCCTGCTCGCGATCGCCCGCGCCTTCGTCAAGCAGCCGGGTAAGCGGTCGGTGTTGTTCGTGTACCACGGCGCCGAGGAACGGGGACTGCTTGGGTCGCGCTATCATGCCGCGCACCCCGTCGTACCTCTCCAAAACATCGTGGCCGTGCTCAACGGCGACATGATCGGCCGCAACAACCCCGATTCGGCCAGCTTGCTCGGCATCCAGCCGCCGCACCGTAATTCGACCGAGCTGGTCGACATGGCCCTGCGTGCCAATACGCTCACCGGTGCCTTCAAGCTCGACTCGATCTGGGATCGGCCCACGCATCCGGAAGGCTGGTATTTCCGCAGTGACCACGTGCCGTATGCGCGCCTCAACGTGCCGGCCGTGATGTACTCCACGAACCTGCATCCCGACTACCACACGCCCCGCGACAAACCGTCGGCTATCGACTATCCCAAGCTCACGCGCATGACGCAGTGGATGTACCTCACCGGTTGGTACGTGGCCACGACCCCCAAGCGCCCCGCGATCGATCCCGGATTCAAGCTCGAGCGGTGAGCACGGGGTGAGCACCCGTGAGCACGCGGCGATCAAGTGGTGATCATCGGGGTATGAGTTTGCGTTCTCTCCACTCGTGCTCCATTTTCCCCTGTATGTCTTTATATGAACGTCACGGCATATGTCCGGCGACGTCACCTAACTAGGAGGATGTGCGATGCAGGCATTCGTGCGCCGCATGCTGGCCCCGGCGTTGGCAATTTCCGCGCTGTCGTTGACGGCAACGGCCGCCAGCGCGATCACAGGACAGGCGAAGCCGCAGCTTTCCATTGAATCCGAACGGACGCCGCAGGGCGCCCGCATCAACTTCAAAGGCAAGAACTGGTCGGCCGCCGCGCGAGTGAAGCTCACCGCCACGCGCGCGCCTGGCACCAACAAGGCGCAGGACTTCGGCATGGTCGACGCCGACAGCACGGGCGCCTTCACCATGCGGAAGGTCGCGCAGTGCAGCACCACCAACCAGGACGACGGGCAGAACGAGACCGTGACCTTTACCGCCGCCGATTCGGCGACCGGTGTGAAGGCCACGGCGACGGTCCGCGGCGGCGCCTGGGTCTGTCAGTAAGTCGGATCGCTGTCCACGCATTGGTCGCGGTGCTGCCCTCAGGGCGGCACCGCGATCGTGTATCCGTACCCGATCCTTCTTAATCAGGCCCGCGCCATGTTCGTGATCTTCGTCTGCCCAATATTCTCGCCAGCGGCCACTCAGATGATCGAGGCCGCGCTCAACGTGCCACATGTGCGTTTGGGTGTCATCGCGCAGCAGCCGCTGGACGCGCTGGCACCGCACGTGGCTTCGCGAATCGTCGCGCACTGGCGCGTGGATGACGTGACCAATGCGACGTCGCTCGAACAGGCCGTGCGCGCACTCGGGGCAACCCACGGGGCGATCACGCGCTGCTTCGGGGCCTACGAGCAACTCCAGCAACCGCTGGCCATCGTGCGGGAGCGTCTCGGCATCCCCGGGCTCACCAGTGCCGCTGCGCACAACTTCCGCGATAAGGCGCGCATGAAGGATGTGTTGCGGGCGGCGAAGGTCCCTGTGGCGCGGCATCGGCTGATTGGCTCTCGAGACGACGCGTTGGCGTTTATTGCCGAGGTGGGGTACCCCATCGTGCTCAAGCCGCCCGCCGGTGCTGGTGCGATTGCGACACAACGCATTCGCGATGTGGCGTCGCTTGACGCGATGCTGGCGAACTATCCCGCGACGCCGGCTCAGCCGATGCTCGCCGAAGAGTTCTTGCGAGGTACCGAGTACTCACTGGAAACCGTATCGATCAACGGCGAGGCCGTCTGGCATTCGCTCACGCGCTACGGTCCCACGCCGCTCGACGTCGTCGAAAACTCGTGGATTCAGTGGACGGTCTTGCTGCCGCGCGAAATCGATGCGCCGGAATTCGACGATATCCGCGCCGTAGGCGCCCAAGCGTTGGGCGCGCTGGGGATGGACACGGGTGTGTCGCACTGCGAGTGGTTCCGGCGCGACGATGGCAGCATTGCGATCAGTGAAATCGCGGCGCGTCCTCCCGGCGCCAATATCACCACGATGATCTCCCGCGCGAACGACATCGATTTCGTGGCGGCGTGGGTGCGTCTCATGATCAATGGCACGTTCGACCCGCCCGAACGGCGGTACGCCGTGGGCACCGCGTATCTGCGCGGCCAGGGCACCGGGCAGGTTCGCACCGTTGACGGGCTCGAGGCTATGCAGGAACAGTTCGGCGCCCTCATTTGCGACTCCCGACTCCCATACCCTGGACAGCACCCCACAGGTAGCTACGAGGGCGAGGGGTACATCATCGTTCGGCATCCGGATACGACCGTGGTGCAGAACGCGTTACAGCGTATTGTTTCCAGTGTTCGCGTTCGTCTGGGCTGAGCCCCTCCACCTTCTGCTGAATCGCCCTGTGTCCAAGACCGTGTTGATGCTGACCCCGGGGTTCCCGGGTGAAATGCCGCTCTTCACGCGTGGCCTCTCCGAGCAGGGCGCCACCGTGTTGGGTGTCTCGAATACGCCGGTGCACGACTTGCCCGAGATCGCGCGGCACCATCTCAGCGACTATCTCCAGGCCACCGACTTGTTCACGAACCCAGACGTCGCGATCGAGCAGATCCGCCGTTGGCTAGGCTCTCGCACGGTCGATCGCGTGTGCTGCCTCTGGGAACCCGGGGTCGAGATCGCGGCGCAGACCCGTGAAGCCCTCGGGGTGCCGGGCCAGTCGTACCAGCAGTCGCTGCGCTTCCGCAACAAAGACCTCATGAAGCAGGCCCTCGCGGAGGGTGGTGTACGCGTGCCGCACCACGCGATCGCGAGTACGCCGGCCGAAGTGTGGGCGGCGGCGGAGCAGGTGGGCTATCCGCTCATTATCAAGCCGATCGCCGGCGCCGGTTCGATGGACACCTATCGCTGCGATGACGCCAATGAAGTCAAAAAAGCGATCGCCCAGCTCGGCCACATTGCCATCGTCGATGTCGAGGAGTTTATCGACGGCGAGGAGTACACGTACGATACCGTCTGTGCCGGCGGCGACATCAAGTATTTCCACATTGGCTTCTATCGCCCGCGGCCGCTGATCGCCCGGACCAACGAGTGGATCTCGCCGCAGACGCTCACCTACAAGAACGTCGACGATCCGA
>JBBQAK010000073.1:0-12436 GCA_038316215.1 Gemmatimonadales bacterium
GTTTGCGCCGTCGTCGGTACACGACCACGTGCCAGCACGATCTCGTCACGCGTGACACGCTGCACGTGACCCAAGCGCACGACATCCGTGATCTGACGCATCAGCGCGACCTCGGCCTCGCTGACGACGGCACCGCGGTACATGGTGGGCTCGACCTCGGGATCGATGCGCAGAAATACGCCCGCTGCTTCAAGACGCGCGTAGAGATCGCGTACCGACGTGGCCTGTGCCATGGCCTCGACTCGGATTGCGACGCCCCGATAGAACTCCGGCAGCAGTGATCGCGTCTGGTGAAACTGACGGTTCGCCCACCACGCCTCTCTCGGCCTGATCCATTGAATCGCCGACGCGGCGACGCCCTGCTCGAGCAGCCACACGCAGGCGTCCAACGCGGTTTTTCCGCCGCCAACAACGACGAAGCGCTCGGGCCGATTCGCGATGCGCACGATCTCGCCCACTGGCACGCATCGAACGCCGGCGGCCACCTCGAAGGGGGGCGCACTGGTGGCAGGGATAGCGCCTTCCACAAACGTGGTGTCGACGACCTTGCGCTGCACGCGCACCGTGTAGGACTTCCGCGCGAGCCGAGAGACAAAACGGCCGTCGCCGACGTAGTCGCAGTTCGGGAAGTACTGCACGCGGCCCGTGCGCAAGAAGTGGCGCTGCATCACGTGCCCGTAATACGCCCGAATCTCGTCCGCACCGGCGAGTTCGTAGAGGCCAGCGTTCGTGCCGGCTACATCGATCACATCCTGTCCAAGCGGCACCGAGCTCACCCCGTACAGAGCCGACGGCTGATGCAGACGGACATACGGGTACGCGTCGACCCAGTGCCCGCCGGGTGCGTGGCGACGATCGACGATCGTGACCGTCGCCTCGGAGTGCGTGAGCAGCGCGTCGACGAACGCCATCGCGGCGGCCCCAGCACCAACTACGAGATAGTCCGTCTCGAGTTCTTCGTTTAGCATTGGGTAGGCAATTGTCGTTGTGGTACGCGGTGCGCCTCGTATCATCTCGCGAACTGGCCCTCATCTCTCGGACTGCCGTCATGAAAAACGTCTTCGATCATGTTGTCGTCGCCGAGCTGGCGGCCCGCGTCAACGCGCTCACGCCAACTACGGCGCCGCAGTGGGGCAAGATGTCCGTCGATCAAATGCTCGCCCACGTCAACGTGGCGTACGAGATGGTCTACGACAATACGCATCCCAAGCCCAGTTGGCTGATGCGCTTCGCGTTGAAAACGTTCGTAAAAGGTAAAGTGGTTGGCCCGACACCGTATCCGAAGAATTCTCCCACCGCGCCCGTGTTTCGCATGACCGGCGCCAAGGAGTTCGCGCGCGAGCAACAGCGACTGCTCGCATTTATCGAGCGAGTGCAGGGCGACGGCGCGCGCACTTTCGAGGGCCGGGAGTCGCCGTCGTTCGGCCCGCTCACGGCAGCGGAATGGAACGTGCTCTTCTATAAGCACCTCGATCATCATCTGACACAGTTTGGCGTGTGAGCGGCGTTCGTGTGACGGAGGAGGAAAAGTTGTGGTGACGGGGCATGGTCGCGCCGTGCCCCCCCCAACGCCGAGCCGACCGTATGGTTATGCCGGCTGCGCGACCGATCAACGGCCAAGCCCGGATCGCACCGTGAGGACCGTGGCCGATCGCGAAGCATCCCCGACGACCAACGGCGTGCCCCCACAAAACGCTTGACAGCCGCCACCGCCGGCCACACTTTGTTGTGTCGGCGAACAAAGATGGTCCCTCCTCCGTCGCCGACCGCACCGCTCTCCCGACCACCTTCCGGTGGAAGAGGCCCCTCCATGCGCCTAATGCCGAAGCTGGCTGCCCGCTCCGCGCGGGTCCGTCGCTTGTCCGTGCTCGCCACCCTGCTCGTCGCGGCCCTCAGTCCCGCGACCGTTCGCGCCCAGATGCCGCGCATCGAAGTCCGCAACGATGCCACCGGCTCGCGCATCCAGGTGAACGGCACCGACCTGCTGCTCCGCGGCGTGAACTGGGACTACTTCCCCATCGGAACCAACTATTCGTACAGCCTGTGGACGCAGCCGGACGACGTCATCAAGACAGCGCTCGATCGCGAGATGGGGCTGCTCAAGGTCATGGGCGTCAACGTGATTCGGCAGTACAACGGCGTGCCCCCGCGTTGGGTGAAGTACATCTACGAACAGCACGGCATCTATACAGTCCTCAATCACTCGCTCGGGCGATACGGCACCACCATCAACGGTGTCTTCCAAGCCCAGACCGATTATTCAGATCCGAAGGTCCGCCAGGAGCTCACCAATGAAGTCGTCGCCCTCGTCGACGAGTTCCGCGGTACCCCCGGCGTGCTCATGTGGTTGCTCGGGAACGAGAACAACTACGGACTTTCGTGGAAGTCGGCCGCCACCGAGAATCTCCCGGTTGGTGAGCGTGACGCCGCTAAGGCACGGTATCTGTACTCGCTCGTGGGCGAAGTCACGCGCGCCATCAAAGCCAAGGATGCCTCGCGCCCCGTCGCCTTTGCCAATGGTGACATCCAGTACCTCGACATCATTGCGAAAGAAGCCAAGGATCTCGATGTGTTCGGCAGCAACGTCTATCGCGGCGAATCCTTCCGGGATCTGTTCGATAAGGTGAAGACGGCGATGGGTATCCCCGTCATGCTGACCGAGTTCGGCGCCGATGCGTGGAACGCACGCGAGATGCGCGAAGACCAGCTCTCGCAGGCGAAGTACCTGCTGGCGCAATGGAAGGAGATCTACGAGCAGACGGCCGGACACGGCCTCGCCGGCAACGCCATCGGTGGATTCACCTTCCAGTGGACTGACGGCTGGTGGAAGTACCTCCAGGAGTCGCGCCTCAACGAGCACGACACGAACGCCTCGTGGTCCAACGCCGCGTACGGCGATGACTACGTGAAGGGCGAGAACAACATGAACGAAGAGTGGTGGGGCATCGTCGCCAAGGGACCCACCGATTCCCGCGGTCAGTTCCCACTCTATCCGCGCGCGGCATTTTACGCGCTCCAGCAGGCGTATCAGCTTGACCCGTACGCCACGGCCAGCAACACCGCCGCGATCAAATCGCACTTTGCGGCCATCAGCCCCGCAGATGTAGAACTGCGCGCGCGCGCCGACCGCGCCGCGATGGGTGGTGAAGGCTCCAGCCGTGTCACGGTGAGCGCCTTGCGCATGGAACTGCAGACGTTCAACACCGGTGGCTCCAAGCTCCGTACGCCCAAAGCGGCCGACCCGGCGTCCACGTTGTATCCGTCGTTCCAGGGCTTCGACCGGATGGAGTCGTTCTACGCCGACATCACCGCGCGCCCCAGCGAAACGTTCTCGGCGACGCTGTCACTCAACGTGCTTGGCAACGTGCCGGGCAATCCGATCGATGAAATCTTCTACGAGAATCGCGGCCGCGCGCGAACGGTGCTCACGGATGGGACGCCGCTTCGCCTGAACGGGATCGATCGGCTCAGTGTGTATCGCGCCAGCGTCTCGTGGGATGATCGCAATTTTCGCCTCGAGGGCTTCTATCGTACCGGTCACTACCACTGGGGATACGAAGGCGATTTCTTCGGGCTCTATCGCGAAGCGAACTACGGTAAGAACATTGACATCTACAACGGCAATGCACCGGCCGGTGTCGAATTCACCGGCAAGCGCAAGCTCGCCGGCCTGAAGCTCGCGTTCGGACCCGAACTTTGGTGGGGTGCCAATCCCACCGCGATCGCGAAGTACGGTCGCAAGTTCGGCGAAACGCACATTACCGCGATGTACCAGGAAGATGTCGCCAAGCTGAATGCCTCAGCGTCCAACAGCTCGTTCGCCATCCCGATTCCCCAGACCCGTCGTGCCACGCTGCACCTGGCCGACACGATCGCCGGTTTTGGCGTCGAGGCGGGCGGTATCTGGGCGGGCGCCACGCGAGTGGGCGTGCCCTTCCAGATCGTAGACTACTCCGGCGGCACCACGCGCGTGCTGCAGGACAAGATCAAGGACAGCGATGCCTTCGGCGGCAAGGCACGCATGACCTATGCGAAAGGCCGCTACAACTGGTACGCACAGGGCGCCATCATGGGCCTCGTGGCCGACGGTGGTCCGACCTCCGTGCAGACGTTCACCGGCTGGAGTCTCAAGGACACGGGACTCAACAATCAGTGGAATACGATCACGGGTCTCGCCGCCCGATTCGGCTCATTCGAGATTGCGCCCAACGTGCTATATCAGAAGCCGATCGTGGGACCGGTGCCGTTCGGGACACCTGCTCCCGGCCGTCCGCGCAACGTGGTCGACGACCCCTTCGCCGTGCGCGCCAATCGCGAAACGTATGGCGCTGAGCTGCTCCTCACGTTCGACCCAACGCCGGCCACGTGGATGTACGCGTGGGACAGCGACATGCGTGAAGACGCGCGCTTCGCGGCGAATCTCGGCTACGTGTATCGCCGCCTGCCAACCTCCATGGATGCCGCCATTGGTATCCTTGGTGACGGCCGTACGACCTTCCCGTTCCCTGGTGCCACGCCCGCCCGCAGCTTGTATGAAGTGCGCTCGCGTATCGTGTCCAAGGTGTCCAGCGACGTACGCCTCATCGCCAATCTGTATACCGGCACCGCCGAGCCGAACGGCAATGATCCGCGACTGCTGCATCGCTCGGGCGTCGACGTGCGCATGGTGAAGCAGCATGTGAAAGTGATGGCTGCCGCGAAGCTCAACGACTGGGGCCCGTTCGATTATCATCGTGACTTCAATCTCACGTTCCCCAAGCAGCTGCTTACCGACGTGTCCTACTCCATCGGCACGCCGCAGTGGTGGGACTTGCCCGAAACGAAGTTCGGCGTGCGTGGAACGTGGCGTGCGCTCGACAAGTACTCTCCACGCTTCTGCCCGGAGCGTGTGCCGGACCTCAATACCGGCACACCCACCTGCGACCCCACCGCGCCCGCGAAGAACGGCTCGGAATGGGAAGTCCGTACGTACCTCACGGTTGCCTGGTAGCGCACGCGGGTGACCGTCGAAGCGCGCATCAGTCAACTGCTCTCGCAGCTGTCCATCGAAGAAAAGATCGGGCAGCTGCAACAGGTGCAGGGAGGAGGAGGGCACGTCTCGGCCGAGCTCGCGCAGGGCGTGCGTGAGGGTCGTGTCGGATCAGTCATTAACGAAGTGCACACCGACACGGTGAATGCGCTGCAGTGGATCGCCGTGAATGAATCGCCTCACGGCATTCCTTTGCTGATCGGTCGCGACGTCATCCACGGCTTCGCCACCGTCTTTCCGATTCCGCTCGGACAGGCATCCAGTTGGAACCCCGCGGCCGTGGAGCGTGGCGCACGGATTGCCGCCACCGAAGCAGCCGCTCGCGGTGTGAATTGGACCTTCTCGCCGATGATCGACATCGGCCGTGATCCGCGATGGGGACGCGTGGCGGAGGGCTTCGGCGAGGATCCGTTCCTCACCGGGGTACTCGCCGCGGCCGCCGTGCGCGGCTATCAGGGCAGCGATCTAACCGCACCGGATTCTATCGCCGCCTGCGCCAAGCACTTTGTCGGCTATGGCGCCAGTGAGAGCGGACGCGACTACAACACCACGAACATCGCGCCGCGCGAAATGCGCGACGTGCATCTGCCACCGTTCGAGGCCGCGGTGCGGGCGGGCGTTGCGTCCGTGATGACGTCGTTCAGCGATATCGACGGCGTTCCCGCCAGCGCCAATGGCCCGTTGCTCACCGGCGTGCTACGCGACGAATGGGGCTTCGACGGCCTCGTCGTCAGCGACTGGGATTCGATCCGCCAACTCGCCATCCATGGCCTTACCGCCGACGATCGCGGCTCGGCGCGCGAGGCGGCGCTGGCCGGCGTCGACATGGAGATGGCCAGCACCACGTATGCGGACCATCTCGCCGACCTGGTACGCGACGGACTCGTGCCGCCGGAGCGACTCGATGCGATGGTGGCCAACGTGCTGCGTCTGAAGCTGCGGCTTGGACTCTTCGAACAGTCGACCACCGACCCCACCACGTTCCCCGCCGCCGGCAATGCCGAACATCGGCAGGCCGCACGGGAAGTCGCACAGGAAAGCATTGTGCTCCTGCGCAACACGATGCAGGATGGTGAGTACTTGTTGCCGCTCGCGGCCGGCGCGCTCGATCGCATCGCCGTAATCGGACCGCTGGCCGATGATCCGTACGAGCAGCTCGGCACTTGGATCTTCGACGGCGACGCCCAGCACAGCTGCACGGTGTTGGCGGCATTACGTGAGGCGCTGCCCGATTCCGTGCACATCGACGTCGCCTATGGCGTGCCCAACACGCGCACGCACGATACGTCCGGTTTCGACGAGGCCGTGCGGGCCGCCGCCAACGCCGATGTCGCGCTCTTGGTATTGGGCGAGGAATCGATTCTGTCGGGCGAAGCGCACTGCCGGGCTGACATTGCCCTGCCCGGCGCACAAGAAGCGCTGGTAGAGGCCATTGTGGCCACGGGTACACCGGTGGTGCTGGTGGTCATGGCCGGCCGCGCACTGGCGCTCGAGCGGGTCGCCGATCGTGTGCACGGGCTCCTGTATGCCTGGCACCCGGGATCGATGGGTGGAGCAGCCATCGTGGATCTGCTGTTCGGCGCCGCGTCCCCGTCGGCACGGCTACCGGTCACGCTGCCGCGTGCAACCGGCCAGATCCCGATTTACTACGCCCACAAGCACACCGGCAAGCCGGCCACGCCTGAGACGGTCGTGTCAATGCACGATATTCACCCACGTGCGCCGCAGCTGTCGGTCGGCAACACGTCGTTTCATCTCGATGTCGATCCGTCACCGCTGTATCCCTTCGGCTTCGGGCTCACCTATTCCTATGTCGAGTACGAGGCTCCGTCACTGCGTCTCGCCGACGTCCCGCTTGATGGTACCGTCGAAATCAGTGCCACGCTCACCAATCGCGGTGCTCGTGCCGCCGACGAAGTCGTGCAGTTATACGTGCGCGATCTGGTCGGCAGCGCCACGCGACCGGTGAAGGAGCTCAAGGGCTTCCAACGCGTGCATCTCGCCGCCGGCGAACGTCGCACCGTGCGCTTTGCGTTGCCCGTGGCGCAGTTGGCCTTCCATACGCGCGATTTGCGGCGCGCGGTCGAGCCTGGACGCTTCCACGCATGGATCGCACCGCATGCCGGCACGACCAACTCGGTCGAGTTCTCCGTCTTATCCTGACGCACCTCTTTCCCCCTCCCATGACCACCACGCGACACGAGATCGTGGCCGAGCGCGCTGAGTCGCTGCTGGCCCGCATGAGCCTTGCGCAGAAGCTTGGGCAGATGATCATGCCCGAGCGTATGGCGACGACCCCCGACGATGTGCGCGAATATCATATCGGCTCCGTCTTGAGCGGCGGCGGCTCCGCGCCCGGCGCGAACACCGTCGCCGATTGGGTCGCGATGAACGACGCCTACTGGGCGGCGTCCATGTCCGACGCCAACGGGCGTCTGCCGATCCCGCTCCTGTATGCTGTCGACGCCGTACACGGACACGCCAATGTGCTCGGTGCCACGGTCTTGCCGCACAATATCGGACTCGGCTGCACGCGTGATCCCGAATTGGTCGAGCGTACGGCGCGCGTGATGGCGGAAGAAGTCCTCGCCACCGGCGTGGACTGGACCTTTGCGCCCACGCTGGCCGTGGCGCAGGACATCCACTGGGGCCGCACCTACGAAAGTCTATCGGAAGATCCCGCGATCGTTGCGTCGTATGCGGCCGGCTACGTTCGTGGCGTGCAGCACGATCTCGGAACTGATGGGGTGATCGCGTGCGCGAAGCATTGGGTCGGCGACGGCGGGACCACCGGTGGCAACGATCAGGGCGACACCGCGATCTCCGAAGCGGAGCTTGAGCGGACCCACATGTCACCGTACTATCCGGCGCTCGACGCTGGACTCCTCACGGTCATGGCGTCGTTCAATAGCTGGAACGGTGAGAAATGCCACGGGAGTCATTATCTGCTCACCGAGGTGCTCAAGGGTCGGCTCGGCTTTGATGGGATCGTCGTGTCCGATTGGGATGGCATCGACTATCTGCATCCGGACTACGGGACGGCGATCGGCATGGCTGCAAACGCCGGCATGGACGTGTTCATGGTATCGCTCGCATGGAAGCAGTGCCTCGCGTTGTTGCAACAGCAGGTAGAAGCGGGCATCGTACCGATGTCACGCATCGACGATGCCGTCCGTCGTATTCTCAGCGTGAAGCTGCGCTTTGGGCTCTTCGAAAAGCCGCGGCCGGCCGACCGTACGTGGTCGAACAGCGACAGCTTCGGCAGCGCAGCGCATCGTGAGATCGCGCGGGAGGCGGTGCGGAAATCACTGGTGCTGCTCAAGAACGACGCGGCACTGCTTCCGCTTTCGCGATCGGCGCGCATCCTCGTCGCGGGGAAGAGCGCGCACAATCGCGGACATCAGTGTGGCGGATTCACGGTTGCGTGGCAGGGCGAGACGACGAACGAGGCCATTGTTGGCGGTACGTCGATCTGGGAGGGCGTCCACGCGGTCGCGCCGATGGCGGCTCTCGACGAGAGCGGCGCCTCGGCCGATCCAGCCGCGCACGACGTCGCGATTGTCGTGATCGGCGAGAGGCCCTACGCGGAAGGCATGGGTGACCTGCGATCCGGTGGGCGCGTCGAGCCGGGTTCGCACAATCCGGCCAAGCCGCACAATCTGGCGCCGTACGGTCAGACCACCGAGCTCGCGCAGCTGCACCCGGAAGATCTCGCGTTGATCGCCGCGATCTCGGCAAAGGGCATCCCGGTCGTCACGGTGTTCGTCGGTGGCCGTCCGCTGGTTGTCAATGCGGAACTCGACGCGTCGCAGGCGTTCGTGGCTGCTTGGCTGCCGGGATCGGAAGGGCAGGGCGTCGCCGATGTCTTGTTCGGCGACTACCCGTTTCACGGCACGCTGTCATTCGCGTGGCCGCAGTCTGCGGCGCCGTCGTATAAGTCCGAGGCGCCGCGCTTCGCCCGCGGCTACGGACTCGTCACGGGTTGATTCGCCGGTCCACGACGCCGCTCGAGTTCCAGGCGGACGTCGTGGGCCTTCTCTTCGGTGATCGGGTAGCCGGCGATCGTCCAGATCGCGATGCCCGATGTGATGAACGGGACGAACACATCGCAAAGCCGCAGAAGGGTCAGCGTCTGCGGTGATTGCGCTCCGCCCAGTGCCACGTCAAATCCGGTGGCATTCAACAGGTAGCCCCCACCGGCCAAGGCGGCGGCCATACCCACTTTCACGACCCACCAGAAGATCGACCCGAACATACCCTCGCGGCGCTGCTGCGTCTCGAGCTCATCGCTGTCGACCACATCCGCGATCATTGATCCCATCAACGTGAACAGTCCGCCGAGGCCGAACGCCATGAGCGGGGCCGGTATCAGCACGAGCCACGGGCGCGTGGGATCATAGCAGAACCACTTGATGGCATAGCCGATCATCGAGATGCCGGTCGACACGTAGAACGCGCGCTTCTTGCCGATCTGCGTGGCCAGCCAGGTGATGAAGAAGATGATCAGGAAGGTCGAGACCGCGCCGACAGTGCCCGCATACCCGGCATACTCCGCGCCGCGTTCCTGATTGCCGCCGAACACGTAGTAGATGATCACGTACGACTGGAACGACGAGATCATGATGAAGCCGTTGAACACCAAGAACGTCGCGATGCAGAGACGCAGGTACGGGCGCGAGCGCAGCGTGGTGGCGAATCCCTTGAAGAACGCGACGGTGTTGCGCTTCGTCGATTCCCACGCACTCTCGGTCGGTCCCTCGGCGACACTGGCCGGCGTTGCCGAGCTCGCGGAGAAGCGTTCACGCAGGAGCAGCGCCGGCATGATACCGACCACCGCGGCCACGACGCCGATCACGGTGGCCAGTGAGCGCGCGCCAATCGTTGGCGTCGCGAACCACGGTTTGTGCGTCATGATCCAGAGGAACCACGGTGACACGACGTACGCCAGCTGACCGATGAAATTCTGCACGCCCATCAGTCGCGTACGTTCGTTGTAGTCGGGTGTGAGCTCGTATCCCAGCGCCACCCAGGGCGTAGCAAAGATTGTATAGCCGAGATAGAAAATCGTGGAGCCCGCGGTAAAGTACCAGAAGTAGAACGTCTGGCTTTTCCCTTCCGGCATCATCCACAGCAACGCGAAGAACAGTCCCGACAGAATAGCGCCGACGAAGATGTACGGACGCCGTCGCCCCCACCGAGAGCGCGTTTGATCGGAGATGAAGCCGACGAGCGGATCGGTTAGCGCGTCGGTGATTCGCGGCAATGCACTCGCGAGACCGACCAGCGCCGGATCCATACCGAAGCCGAGATTGAGAATGATCAACATGCCGCCAATGGCTGAGGCGAGCAGGTTGTTCACGAAAGCGCCCATGCCGTACGCGAGCTTGCCCGAGAACGGGATGCGGTCCTCGATCGGTGTGGCGTGCTCTCCGGTAATGCGGCCTTTCCCCAGGCGCGTATGCCACGCGGCGATCGCCGTTTTCGCGATGCGGCGAGCGCCGCCGTCGCTGCTCACTTGGCTGCCTCATACACGCGCACCCAGTCCACCACCATCGTCTGCGGGAAGGTCGTGATCGCGTCGGGTGCGCCCACAAAGTTGCCGCCCACTGCCACGTTCAGAATGATGAAGAACGGCTTGTCGAACACCCACGGGCCGTTCACATCGGCGGGCGTGGACGTGAAATACAATTCGCCGTCGATGAAATGCTCGATCTTGCCCGGCGACCACTCCACGGCGTACACGTGGAAGTCATTGTCCAGTCGCGCCAGCGTGAGCGTCTTCGCCTTCGACCGCGCCGCGCCTCCGGAGTAGCCAGGGCCGTGCAGCGTGCCAATCACCGTGCTGGGCTCCTGTCCGCGATACTCCATGATATCGATCTCACCTGTTTGCGGCCAACCCACCGTCGGGAAGTCGGTGCCGAGCATCCAGAACGCGGGCCACATCCCTCGGCCGCGCGGCAGCTTCATGCGTCCTTCAATGCGGCCGTACTTGAACGACTGCTTCCCCAGCGTAATGAGGCGCGCCGACGTGTACTGTCGCCCGAGATACGGTTCACGTCGCGCCGTGATGACGAGATTGCCGTTGCCATCGAGTGAGGCGTTCGACGCACGATCGGTATCGTACTCGAGTTGCGCATTCCCCCAGTCTTCGCCCACGTCGAATTTCCAGTTGGCCGTGTTGGCGATCTGTCCGGCTGGCCCGCTGAAGTCATCCTCCCACACCAAGGTGCGCGCCGGCGCTTCGGTGGTGGAGGAACATCCGGCGAGAGAACAGACGAGGAGAGCGGCAAAAGCACGACGCATGGCGGGCGGGGTTAAGGCGACGAAGCCTGAGTGGAAAGAAGAGACTTCGGATCTTGCAGCAGTGCGTCGAGCACGAGGGTCGCGGCACCGATGGCAATGCCACGGTCTCCTAGCGTGCTCACATGAATTTCCGAGGAAGCCACGGCGCTGACGAACGTACGCCGTAGCACTGTTTCGCGGATCGGGACGAGCACCTGCTCGCGGAGCTTCGGCAGCCCGCCACCGAGGATCACCGCGGCGGGGTTGAGGAGATTCAGCATACCGGCAATCACGGCGCCCACGTGCTCCGCGGCCTCATGGACAACGCGTGACGCGAGTATATCGCCCGCCTTCGCTGCAGCCTCGAGTGTGGCGGTCGTGATCTCGCCTGTCGCGAACGCACTCGAACCGTACTCAGGAGCGAGTTCTTTCGCGCGCGCCACCAGTTCCTGTGATCCGACATA
This sequence comes from Gemmatimonadales bacterium, assembly GCA_038316215.1. Taxonomy (GTDB): domain Bacteria; phylum Gemmatimonadota; class Gemmatimonadetes; order Gemmatimonadales; family Gemmatimonadaceae; genus Gemmatimonas. The sequence goes on from JBBQAK010000073.1 coordinate 11,776, forward strand.
GGTCTGAAGACAGCCGCGATTCCCGCAGATGCACGGATGGCCGTGCACGTCGATTGTCACGTGGCCAATTTCACCGGCCACCCCGCCCGCTCCGCGATAGATGCGACCACCGATGAAGTGACCGGCGCCGATACCGGTCGCGATCTTGATGAACGTAAAATCCGAAAGCCCGCGGGCGGCGCCCCACCAGTGCTCCGCCAGCGCGCCGAGGTTGGCGTCGTTGTCGAGCAACACTGGTACGCCGTACTTCTCGTTCAATGCTTCGAGCTCGTGGCGGCCGTCCCAATGCACCATCGCCAATCGCGATACGCGTTCAGGATGCCGCGGGTCCATCGGGCTCGGGAGCGCGACGCCGATCCCCAACAGCGGGGCGGCGTCAACATCGATCATGCCCAGACAGGCATCGCAGAGCCTGGCGATCAGCTGTCGCGTGCCCGCTGGGTCACGGTGCACGGCAAACTCTTGATGCTGCCACACCCGCACCCGTCCGCGGAGATCGGTCACCACCACCGACACATGCGATGCACCAACATCGACACCAAGCAGCGAGAACGCGTCGTACTGGAACGCGAGTACGATCGGGCGACGTCCTCCGCTGGACGCGCCCACACCCGCCTCCGCGACCAGACGCGTCGGCAGCAGCGCATCCACGATCTCCGAG
>JBBQAK010000377.1:0-4001 GCA_038316215.1 Gemmatimonadales bacterium
GGAGGCCTTCGGGCCTCCCCCCCATTTGCGTTTCCGGCATCCGTTACGCGAGATTCCGGGTTCACCAGTGGAGATCGAATGTCAGAGACACGTATCCGTCACCCGCTGACGCTCGTGCGCGTGGCGTTCCTTGCCGCAAGCACCGCGTGCGGCAGCGACCTGCAGATCGCGGCGCCTTCGGGGGATTTGACGCTCCGAATCACCCCAGCGGCCGCGAGTATCCGAGTCGGCCGTACCGCCGACTTTACGGTGAGTTCGGGTAACGCCGAACGGCCCACGCTACTTCGGTGTATCAGCTCTGCGCCGCTGATCGCGAGCGTGACCATCCAAGGATCGTCCTGCCGGGTGACCGCGACCGCCGTGGGCACGGCGACGATTACCGCGACCGTGGTCTCAGGACAGTCGGTTTCTGCCGTCGCGACGATTCAGCCGGACACGGTGGTCGCGCAATAGGCGGACGGCGGGCTTCCCACCTTCCCGTCCTTTCGACTATTCTCCGTTTCACTCTCCCAACCATCTATGCACACTCGCTTCGTCAAAACTGCGCGTCTCGCGCTTCTCACTTTCGCACTCGCGTCACTGGCTGCCTGTAGCTCCGACCTCGGTGCGGCCAAGATCAAGAAGATCCCCAAGGATGGCACGGTCGAGCAGGTTATCTCCGAACTCGGCGAAGGACCGTACACGGCCCAGCTTCCGGCCGATTCGCTGCGCCTCGCGAATGGATTCCGTCGGGAGACCTACATCGCTGGCGGCGGAAAGGTCGATGTGATTTGGTACCGTGAAGAACCCGGTACGCTCGAAGACGTCATCGCCAAAACCACTGAAACGCCCGTCGTGCTCAAGGATGGCAAGTTCCAGGGTGGCGGTTGGGGGTTCTACGAGGAGTTCGCCGCCAAAGCGGGCATCCCGAATGCCGTTCGCGGTCGCGAGCGCATCGATTCGATCAGTAAAGCGCAGTCGGCGGGCAAGTAACCGAGCCGGCACGCTTTCCGATTCGCCTGAGCAGCGGGCCGTTCTCTCCGAGAACGGCCCGCTGTTGTATCCGCGCCGAATTCCCGTGCGCAGGCCCCGCTACGGTTGCACCGAGAGCATCGCGTCGATGTCCTGAAACGATCTTCGTTCAGGTACGAGTCCGAACACCGACGCCACCCCGTCGGCGACCGCCGCCGACACCTCGCTCAATAACGGCACGCGCACGCCGGCGGCGGCGCATTCGCGCACCACGGTGCTCATCTGTACCTGATTGATCCCGCACGGCACCACGTGATCGAACGTGGAAAGGTCGTTCTCCACGTTCAGCGCCACTCCGTGCCAGGTGACCCAGTCACGCGCATGCACGCCGATGCTGGCCAGTTTGCGCTTGCCGACGCTATCCTCGCGCCAGACCCCTGTGAGGCCTGCCACGCGACCGGTTTCGAGACCGAAGGTGCGAAGCGCCACGATGATCGATTCTTCGATCTGTCGTAGATACCAGTGCAGATCCTGCTTGTGGCGCTTGAGATCGATGATGGGATACGCCACGAGTTGACCCGGCTCGTGAATGGTGACATCGCCACCGCGCTCCACATCTCGCAACTCCACACCACGTGATGCGAGGTACTCTGGTGTGACCAACAGATTGCCCGGCTTCGTGCTGCGCCCCAACGTGACCACTGGCGGATGCTGCACCAGAATCAGCAGGTCCTGATCGAGCGTGGCCGCGCTCCGCGCCGACGCCGCGCGCTTTTGGAGACTCCAGGCCACGTCGTACGGCGTTAGGCCAAGGTCGAGGGTATACAACAACATAAAAACAGTATGGAGTAGGGAGTACGAAGTAGGGAGTACCCCGTACTCCTTACTCCCTACTTAGCCGTTACGCATGGAGCATCTTGCCCATCGAGTCCAGCACGGCTTCACCGATCGCTTCGCTGAGCGTGGGATGGGCGTGGATCGCGAGGTCGATTTCCTCGACGGTGAACTCATTCTCGCGGGCGACCACGAGCTCGTGGATGATCTCGGTGGCATGGGCGCCGACGATGTGCGCGCCGAGGATTTCGCCGTACTTCGCGTCGCGAATGATCTTCACGAAACCGTCGGTCTCGCCGCTGGTGCGTGCACGGCCGTTGGCCGAGAAGGGGAACTTGCCCACCTTGTAGTCGAGCTTCTGATCCATGCACGCCTGCTCGGTCAGCCCGATGCTGGCGACTTCCGGATGGCAGTAGGTGCAGCTCGGGATATTGTTGTAGTTCACCAAATGCGGATGCTCGCCGCCCAGCAGGTCGGCCAGCACGTGTCCTTCGCGCGAGCCCTTGTGCGCGAGCATCTGATTGCCGGCCACATCGCCGATCGCGTAGTAGCCCGGGACGTTCGTCTCGAACTTCTCGTTGATCTTCACGAAGCCGCGTTCCGATTTCGCGATCCCGACGGTCTCGAGGCCGATCTTTTCGACATTCGGCGCGCGGCCGGCCGCCACGAGCACCTTTTCGACGTCCAGCGTGTGGGTGGTGCCGCCTGCTTCGACGACGAGCGTGGCGCCCGTCTTCGTCACCTTCGTGCTGGTGATCTTGGCACCCGTGAGCACCTCGATCTTCCGCTTTTTGAACGCCTTTGCCAGCTCCGCGCTGCAATCGGCGTCTTCGATGGGAAGAATCCTGGGCGCGACTTCGACCATCGTGACTTTCGTGCCGAAGGCAGCGAACACGTCGGCGAATTCCACGCCCACGGCGCCGGCACCCACCACGACCATCGATGCCGGCGCCTTCTCAGCCACCAGCACGTCGTCGCTGGAGAGCACGACGGTGTTGTCGAGTGCGAGCCCAGCCTGGGGCAAACCCTTCACACGAGAGCCAGTGGCGACGACGACGGCCTTCTTGGCCTCGTGCGTTTCCTTCTTTCCGTCGGCCAGCGTGACGGTGACTTTCTTGCCCTTCTCGAGGACGCCCTCACCGCGGAGCCACTGCACCTTGTACTTCTTGAAGAGGAACTCGACACCCTTCGAATTCTGCGCGCTGATGGTGCGCGAGCGCTTCATGGCCGGACCGAAGTCGAGCGTGATGCCATCGATGGTGATGCCGTGTTCGGCAGCCTTGCCGAGCTTCACCGCGAGGCCAGCGCTTTCCAGCAGCGACTTGGCCGGGATGCAGCCCCACAGCACACAGGTGCCGCCGAGCGCCTCACGTTCGATAACGGCCACCTGCATGCCCAGCTGGGCGCAGCGGATGGCGCAGACGTAGCCGGCGGGACCGCCGCCAAGAATGATGACGTCGAACAAAGCCATGATAGTCGGGGATAGACGGGATCTAGGGAGCGCCCTCGAAACCTAGCAGAAAACACACGCCGCGTGGTCTCCTAACCCGTTACTCCCTACCCCGTACTCCTTACCCCCTACTCCGCCGTTATCTCCTGACCGTCCGTACTCCGTCCGAGTAGCTGACCTCAACCGCGCGTCCGCCAGTCACGACCGCATCGCCCGAGCGCCGTACGAAGCCCATCAGTGCTCCGGTCGACGCGTCGCGCACCATGGCCATGGGGTAGGCCGAGCTGTTCCACGTGACACGCGTGCGTCCGTCGGTGGTGCGGTCGACCTGTGCCTGCACTTGAGGCGAGACCGGCGTGCTACCGGTGGCCGGCGCCGTCATCCGGGCGCTGCGCCTCGCCACGGCGGACAACGGGGATCGCACGTCCCGCACCCGAATGGATGCAAGTCGCGCTTCAAGCTCCGCGCTCCACGGCACAACGACCGCGAACTGCCGTTCTTCGCTCACGGTGGCGTGGTCAACGCGTTGCGCCTCGATCGGCGTGTCGAGCAGTGTGGCGCCGTCGGGATCGAGCAGCTCGAGGCGATGCGATGCCGAGGGAGCGCTCGCGCTGACTGGGGCGGTCACCCGGAACGCCGGTTCGAGCTGGATCTTCCCGTTGACCACGCGTCCCCACACGAGCAAGCCTTCGCCCGGCGCTTCAGGCGACGACACCCCGCCGGAGGCACTGCGGTACTGCATCACGGCGGCCCAGTTGTAGTCGCT
>JBBQAK010000017.1:0-17966 GCA_038316215.1 Gemmatimonadales bacterium
CTCCGAGAGGTGAAATAACGCCGGCAACAGCAGCGCAATGACGGACAGCATCAGCAGGCTCGAGAGGCGGCCGGCGCTGGCTCGATTGAACGTCTGTCGGTCGCGTCCCCACGAACCGACGACAATCGCGAGGCCCAGTCCCAGCAGTCCGTTACCGATGATCGAACCGGTGATCTGTCCTTTGACGACATCGGTATGCCCGTCCATCAAAACGAACGCCGCGAGCAGCATCTCGGCCAGATTGCCGAAGGTGACATTCAGCAAACCGCCAATCGCGGAGCCCAAAGTGCGCGCCATGTGCTCGGTGGCGCGTCGTATCCACTCGGCGAGCGGAAGGATGGCGACGACGCCGCTCGCGAAGACCACCAGTGGCGGTGCGTGCACGAGATACTTCAGCGTCAGCGAGAGCGGAACGGCTAACAGAAGCCAGCGAAAGAACATCGCGATCCGGTGGCTAGGTTCGGAGCGGAACGTCCGTGAAGCTCAACTGCTCTTTCCGGCTGCTCGGTCGCTCTGGCTTTGACCGACACTGTTCAAGTCGGCGGCCACGTCGAGTGCACCTGATTCTGTCGCTGTCTTCACGCGCTTATCGGTGCTCATCGTGTCTCCTCACTCATGATGCGAAGGCCGAGAGTTGGCACCCATGGAGATAGACAGCAACGAGCATGCCAGTCGTGAACAGTGCGCGACGATGCGCGTGGCGTGCTGACAGACGAGTCCGTGAGGACAGACCACGCATCGGCGAGCAAGATCGGTCTGAATACGATGTACGACGTCGAGGAGCGCCCATCGGGCCGGAAGACGCTGGTCGGCGCTGGCGTTGCCAGTACGTTGAGGATCGTGGCCACGCTGCTCTTCCGGATGTACATCGCCGATTTTGCGCGCTACAGCCGCGTGTATGGCGCGGTCGGCGCCGTGATCGTCCTGCTGATCTGGTTTTACATTGCCGCGCTCGCGGTGCGCGTCGGTGGCGAATTGGCTGCCACGTTGGCGTCGGGCGGTGCAGAGCGATGGGCTCCGCGCGGCTCCGGCACCTCGACCCTACCTGCGGGCGATCCTTCAGGCTCACGGGCATGGTCGTCCTCGACGCGTTCGGTCTGATCGTGAAAGCTGATCTGCTGCGACGGAAAACGGTTTTGCCGGCACGCGTCCCAGGCCGTTTGCCCGTGGACCGTGTCGTTCGCGAGTGAGCTTCGCAAGCCGGCGTTCGAGGCGCGCGAGGGACCGCGTTGCGCGCGAGCGTGAGCTCGGCGGCGGCCTGCTCTCGCCCGAGCTCGCCGCGGGGCGCGTAGTACGGCAGCCCGTCCGCCTCACCGACGACGAGGAGCGGGACGATGTTCGCTTGCTGAAGCGCGGCCGCCAGCTCGCTGTTGAAACGGCCGAGGTCGTCGCTCGCGTGGTTCGTCATCACGCGATATGCTCTCGCCATCCGATCGACAGGCCAATCCGGCGCGCGTCAATTGTTCACCTTCAACCGCGACTCAACGTCGCGACATCGACGTACAGGTGCTGCGATGATCGGTCCGCAGCATCGCATGTCATCGCGCACGACGGCTATGCCTGTTGCACCCCATTGTCCAAGCACTACTGAACTCATCTCACCTTCCGGATGGCTACGATGCCGCTATTCTCACAATTGCTGTCGACACCAATTGGTCGCCTCCCAAAGCGCCGTGCAGCGTCGCTTGTAATGAGCTGCATACTGCTTGCACTCGCCGCATGCAACAGCGCAGAGCGAGCCATTGCGCCAGATATTCCAGAAACCGCACGCCTTGCTCGCGGGACCAATCAGTCATTGACCGAAGCATTCATAAATGCTCAGGGCACGTACTGCGTTCGTGATATCCCGGGCGACTGCGACGTCATCGATGCGTACGGTCTTGGCTATATCTTCAACTGGTGCGCGTTGTCATGCGCTGATGGTCCCATTCTTACCGCCGATTTCGCCGGGGTGAATCGCCGGTGGTGGGATCTCAACGTGACCGGGTTCCCAGCGTATGACCCATATTCGTACACGGGCGGAGTAACAGAATCACGACTGTCCGACGGCCGCCGCCGTCTCGTCGTAAATATTCATGCACGCAACACGTTCGTGGGGCTTTTTTCTCAGCAGCAACAAGGCGTCGTTACACTGCTAGGAGCGGACGCTCTTGAGTATCCGGGCATTTCCAGCGATCCCAAACTGCCGGTGCTTGGTGACGTTTCCCTTTCCATGGAACTGCTCCTGCCCGCGACGTTTCAGGGGATGCCGGATGTCACACAACTGTTCTTTCTGCCTGAGGAAGGAATGGAAGTTCGGCGTATGACGCTGACCATCACCACCAGTGGCGCGCTGAGCGCTGCGTACGACGGCATCGCCGCGGGAACCGAGGTGAATGTTCGCGGGCACTTCGTTTACTTGCCGAAGCTCGCCACGAAGCCAGTCGGAAGTCGCCGCATGATTGCTCGCGGCTACGAAACTTCTTCGAGTATCACTGTCAAAGCCGCCAAAGCACCCTAGTTTCGATTGGATCGGGGAGGACTCCACCGGCGACGTGGGGCCTCCTCGATCGCGCGTGCTGCCCGTCTGCTTGTGCCAAGCGGCTACCGCGTTACGGCACAGTAGCGTCGCATTAGACTTGCGTACGCGCGGGTCGGGCGCCCCGCTGATGCGCTCGCCGAGCGGCCCAGCGCCCGACTACACCAAAGTGGCGGCAGCCTACGAAGACGTGCTCCGCCGCGACTCCACGAATTCCACGGCACTCAACAATCTGTCGGTGTTGTACTCCGAGCTTCGCCGCTATGACGACGCGGCGAAAGTGTTGTGGCGATCCCTGTCGACGACGTCGGCCACCGGCAACAACTACGCCAACCTCTTGATCGCGCTGACGGCGCTGCGGGATACCGCCGACATCGACAGCGTCGCGAAACTCTTTGCCACCCGCCTGCCCGACAACAGTAGTTGGTGGGAGGCTCGCGGCACGCAGTTGTATGCCCGAGGACTCTTCGACAGCAGCTTTGCCGAAGCACGCATCATCGCACGCACGCCGCAGCCGGGAAGGCAGGATCGCGTGGCCAATGGGTGGATGTCCGCATGGGCGGCGCTGCGCGGGCGCCCGAACGAGTCAATGGGATATCTCGCGCGAGTTCGTAAGACAGCGATGGCGGGTGCGAGTACGGGAGCCGCCGCCATGGTGGCCCGATCAGACTCCGCCTTTCAACTGTCGTTCTGGGGCGGAGCGCCAAGCGAGGCGTCGGCGGTACTGCGACGTGCGATCGCCCCAGCGGCAATAGCCGACATCGAGCCGCTCGACCGCCTGTGGGAAAACGTGTTGAGCGCGGCCGCCTACGCCGGCGACACCCTCAGCGCGCGCGTTGCGTACGCCGGCTACATGAAGGACAAGTCGGCGACACAAGGACTGCGCACGTTCTGGGACGCCCGTGCCAACGCCTACCTCGCCATCGCCAACGAGCAGCACGACGAGGCGATTGCGCAACGGCGTATTGCATCCGCGGAACGCGCGTCGCCCAACAACGAGGAAGCGTTTCTCGACGATTGGACGCAGCCGGAGCCGGCCCAGGTCGAGGTAGTGCGCGCGGTGAAGGCGCGTGTGGCGGCACTGCGAGCGAAACTGGCGCCGGGCTGAGAACCTCGGCGCTTCCAGAGGTCAGCGCTCCGCGCCGTCTTGGAAGTGCCTAGAACACAGTCCAGCTCGGACACAGACGATGTATAGCCGCGCTTCACGTGCAGCTTACGCCCCGGCTCTCCTTCGACGTCTTGTGCCCCTCGGTCATCTCTGCCGTGACGCCAACGCAGGTCCGACTCGCCGCCGTGTTGGGCGCCGAGCGCGTCGTGCAGGAGATCCAGACCACGGCCGCGCTGTAGCACCCGCACATCGTGCCGCTCTTCGATTCCGGGGTCGCTGACGGATGTTTGTGGTACGCCATGCCGTTCATCGACGGCGAGACGCTGCGTCCCACGCTCGATCGCGAAACGCGGCGTGGCGTGGACGAGGCCGTGAAGCTCACCACCGACGTCGCCGACGCCCTGAATTGCGCGCACTCAAGGGCGTGATCCACCGCGACATCAAGCCGGGAAACATCCTGATGGCGAACGGCCGCCCGATGGTGGCCGACTTCGGCATCGCGTTGCCGGTCACTGTCTCAAGACGGTTATGCCGACACCTCTCCGGTAGGTCTGTTCGTGGAGCGTCACGTTCGCGCAGTGGTTGGCCGAAGGGGTCGGCGTTTGCGACGTGGGCGATGGAGCGCCTACGCGACGCATCGCCGGACCGCGACCATGCATGATCTGTTCACGGCTGGGACACTCCCGCGGCACGCCAATCCGTCTCACCGGCCAGTCGTTCCACGATGTTGTCGAGATCGTCGTTCGCGAGGGCGTGCCCGCAAGCACGTGAGTTGGCGCGCGGCCTTCGAATAATCCACTCAGCCACCAGCACGTTGATGATCCATCCGGCGCCCATCATCAGCGCTGGCGGCAGTTCACCAGGCTTCTCGTTGTACAAGAAGAACCATGGCACGTGCGTGAACACCTGTGTGCCGGCCCCGAGGCCGATCGCATACGCGCGAATCATCCAGCGGCCATGTGCCGCGAAATGGCGACGCCGGATGGCGTGCATGGCAAGCACGAGCGACAGCAACATCGCCGATCCGAACACCAGTCGCTCCGTGTAGAGTAGCACGCCATCGCCTACCGGCCACGGATAGCGGAGCGTCATCCACAGCCCCGTGGTCGCCGCGAGCAATCCGCACAACACCACCACGCGGCCGGCGGCGCGATGCCACGCTCGCTGTCGACGACGGATCCCCTCGGAGAACTGCCATGCGCCGAGCATGCTGTACACCACGACGGATACGATGTGCAGCATGATCGGCCACGGAGCGGTGAAGAACCTCGCATTCTCGGGCGTGATACCCGCACCGCCACGCCTACCGCTCACGAGTTCCATCACGCGCACGGCTCCGGCGAGTGCTGGGACGAAACTCAGCGCGATGAGTGCGACGGGAATGCCCCAGTCCACGCGAGTATTGCGCATGGTGCGCTCCGCGGCTCGTGCGCGCGCCGTGCGCTAGCGACCGCGAGTCTGGCGCCGGTTGAAGCGCACGCCGGCCATGAGCATCACATCGTTGCGCGTGGCGGAAGCTCCGCTGCCCACGAGCGGCTTGAAACCGGTGGCGTAGTCACGCACTTCGAGGCGTACCGCAACGCGCCGGATGCCGAGCTCACCGCCGGCCGCGACGTATCCGGCCACATTGTGCGTGGCGTCCACGTCGAGCTTGCGATAGTTGTAGCTCCGCGCACCGGCACCAGCACCGACGAAGGGGCTGAGCGACACCTTGCGATCGGCGAACCACTGCGCGGGCCGGAGTTCGACGCCAAGATCGGCGGCGAACACGTCGAGCTTCGGCGTGTTGGCGGCGAGGCGGTCACGACTGCGCGCCCAGCCCGCGGTGCTGGTGACCGCGAGCGTCGGGGTGATCAGGCGCGTCAGCTGCACCGCGCTCAACTGGCCGTCCTTGACAACGTCGCGCTGCGCGCCGGTGGCGACCAGCGCCCCGCTGGTGAAGCGCAGCTCCCAAGCGGACGACCGCGGCACGGACGACCGCGGCACGGACGACCGCGGTGCGGACACGGGCGCAGAGGATTGCGCGGCCGCTTGGCCCGCGGTCGCGACCACGAGGCCCAACAGACCGGCGGTGCGGCGGAGCGCGGCGGACGCACGGGGCACGACGGTGATGGCAGATGAAGTCGACATAAGCGGTTCCTCAGGAGATGGTGGTACGGTACGCGTCGCGAACGCTTCCGTTCGGGCGGTCCGGCTATTAGTGTACGCTATACACTGTACGGGTGTACTATATACACAGTTTCAGGTTTGTCAACAGTTTCCTGTTGAGGGTCCATGGCGGGGCGAAAGAAGTCGGAGCTGCAGACTCGGAGTGAACGGGCGGTGAAGGCTGCCCCAGACGTGCTGTCACACGATGTCATGATGCAGGCCTCGGTTCGAGTTGATCCCGAGTTACGACGGCGGAGTCAGCTCCTCTGGGATGACCGTGCACAATCCACCCGCGGACCCAAAGCGTCGCTCACACCGGACGAGGTGGTGCAGGTAGCAATGCCGCTTGCCGACGAGGAGGGACTCAGTGCCGTGACGATGAGCGCCGTCTCGGCTCGCCTTGGGTTCACCACGATGGCGATCTATCGGTACTTCCCGAGCAAGGAGGCACTGCTCGACGCGATCGTCGACGCAGGCCTCGGGCTTCCGCCGCGTCCACCGAGGCGTCGCGGTGATTGGAGAGGCGAGCTGGCGCAGTGGGCACGCGCCAAGCGCACGATGCTCTGCGCGCGACCATGGTTGGCAGAGCTTCCCTTTGTGGCGGCGCCGCACGGACCGAACTGGCTCAGGTGGCTCGAATCCGTCATCGACGCGCTCTCCGCCACCGGATTGGATTCCGCCGACATGGGCGAAGTGCTGAGCATCCTTGACGGTTACACACGCGGCGCGTCAGACACAGCCATCTCACTGGCGCGGGCGCGTGCTCGGGGTAGCTCCGCGGCACAATGGGCGGCGGAAGTCGGTGCTGATCTGGGGCGTGCCATTGGCGATCCGCGATTCCCGCACTTCGCGGCGCTGTTGACCACACCGTCGAACCGGCCAACGCGCACAATGGACGAGTCGTTCGAGTTCGGCCTCTCGCGCGTACTCGACGGCATCGAACGCTACGTCGACGCAGCGAAGGCTGAGCACGAGGCAAGTGCCTGACTCGACGAGGCCGGCCATGGCGCGGCGCGTGGGTACGCACGCCCATCACACCGGGTGCTTACGGAAGGCGATGGCGACGCGGTTCCACGCATCGGGACCGGCTTTGTAGAAATTGAGACGGGGTTCGATGACTTCTCCGTGAGTGGTTTGCCTTGTCTGAAGGGACAGGCGTCGCGCTCAGTACCGCAGCGTCGTGCCGAGGTGGTTGTAGCGGCCGGATGGCAGTCCACTGCGCCGCAGTGCACTGCCTGCGCGCAGGTATTCATGCGTCGCGAAGACGCTCACATATGCTCCGACCGCGTGACTCGCGGTGACACGCAGCAGCCCACCGACGTCGCGACCGGTGGTTTCCGCGGTGCCTCCGTATGCCCGCGCTCCACCCGCATATACGGGATCGCGTTCGTCGAACCGTCGTGCGATCCCGTACTCGAGTGCGAGTCGCGTGCGCGGTGTGGCTGTCACGGACACGCCTGGCGTCACGAGCACCTGATTGCGCAGGCTCAGGAATTGTCCTTCACCCGTGTAAGCGGAGCTCGCATATAGGGAGTTGAACTCTCTCACGATGCCGCGACCTTGGGCTCCGCCGCCCGACGCGACGTCTACGCGAAGCTCCAGGCGCGGCTTCCATCGTTCGCGCGAGAGCATCACGCTCTGGACCGCGAAGACCCCCCACGCATCGACCGGCCGGCCGACCGCGTGACCGCTCTGATGCGCCACGGTCCAATCGATGGTGAATGATCCACGCTGTCCCCACAGCCTTGCGCCGTGCGTATCGCGTTGGTCAAGTGCGCCCGCGTTTCCTCGCGTGGATCGCGGCGTCTGGGTACGAATCCAGAAGGGATCCAGAAACAGCGAGGACCCTGCCCCGTCTCGCGCGACGATCACACTCGCGTTCACCCCGCGCAGCCGTTCACGGCGATCGACGATCTCGTCGAACGCACCGGTCGATGGCCTGGTCACCCGCAGATCGAACGCGCCGACGCGCAGATGCCGGCTATGGGCGTATAGTCGCACACCGTTCCATGTACGGTGTACGTTGGGTCCATCGCTGACACTCACCAGTTGTCGGGGCCCGTCGGCAAACTCCTGCCGCCCCACCATCGCGCCCCACGTGCTCGTGCCGCGTCGGCCGTGAACATCGACGAACAGCTGCTGCAGCGACGCGTCGTTCTGGAAGTTTGCGGTCGCCGCGTGCGAGAGGCGATCCACCTGGCCCGTCGTGATCTCGCCGTAGATGCGCAGATGGCGGTCCACGCGCGCCTCAGCACCGAGCGTTCCGCGAAGCAGCGACTGCCCAAACGCGTTGCCGCGCGTAAGTTGGCCGTTGATGAAGCCGTCGTGGCGGACGCGCGCTTCAGCACTGAGCGTCAGCAAAGATCCACGAACCAGACGCATGGCTTTGAACGGCGGCGCCGTCCCGGTAGCGCGCGGGCCCGTCCAATCCTCGACCCACCGACTCATAAAGCGACCGTTGCCTACCGGTGGCCCCCACCCGGCCGCCTGCAGGGGATACGGAGCAAATGGCGTTGGTGCCAACGCGTGCGGGTCGCGTCTGGTCGTCGCCTGGCCGGATGCCGACGTCGCCACACTCAAGATGAGCAGTACGCTGGCAGCCATGCGAAGCAGGCGAACTCTCGTGCCGAGTACAATCGCCGCCGTGAGTAATGCGGTCGCTGCGGCGAAGGTCCATCGCATACCGACGGCAACAGCGGTTTGCGTGTCGGCCTGAGGCCCGAGCGACTGCACGCCGAGCGCGAAGACAGCGCCCATCACCGAGGCGCCCGTGACCAATCCAAGATTGCGCGATAAACTGAGGAGACCGGCAATCATGCCGCGCTCGAGTGCGGGCACTCCCGACATCACAACCGTGTTGTTCGCCACCTGAAACAACGCGTACCCCGAGGTCAGCAGCGCAATCGGCGCGACGTAGCCGCGGACGCCGGAGGAGACAGGCAACACCGCGAGCAGTATCGTGCCGGCCACCATGCCAACCAACCCCGCGACGCTCGACCCAAGCCCGCCAAAATGTTCAACCACACGGCCGGCGGGCACGCCAACCAGAGCGGCCACCAATGGGCCGACCGACAGGGCCAGACCCACGCGCGCCGGGTCGAGGCCGAGCGCGCGTGCGAGATAGAACGGTCCGACCACGAGCGTGGACATCATGACGGTCGCGACCAACGCATTCGCCACCAGGCCGGCCAGCAGTTGTCGGTCTTGGAGCGCCGCGAGGCGCACCAGCGGTGTTGATGCGTTCGCTTCCACGCGTACGAACGCGATCACCCCACCGCCCACCGCGAGCAGCAGCACGAGGGAGCGTACTCCGAACGTTCCATTCGGTGCGGTCATCGCGAGCGCATACGCGGCCAGCGTGAACGCCAGTAGCACCATGCCCGTGATATCGAACCCACGCAGACGCTCGGCGGCACGCGCCGGATCGGGCGGAAGATGACGTCGCGCCACCAAGAGCGTAGCGAGCCCCAAGGGGACCGTGAGAAAGAACAGCGCCCGCCATCCGAATCCCGACAGCAGCACACCGCCCACCGACGGTCCGAGCGCCGTCCCCACGGCGGACATCGTGCCGAGGAGGCCCATCGCGGACGCGGTCTTGGTCGCCGGGACGGTGTCGCCGACCATGGCCAATGACAGTGCCATCATGATCGCGGCGCCGAGGCCCTGTACGGCGCGCGCCGCGATCAACGCCCAGAGCACGGAGGTCAGACCGCAGGCGAGCGAGGCACCGGTGAACAGCGCAATCCCGCCCACGAGAAGCCGACGACGTCCCACCAGGTCACCAAGCCGACCGACGCCGACGATCAGCGTCGTAACGGCGAGGAGATAGGAAAGCACGATCCACTGTACGGCGTGAAACGACACGCTGAACGCTTGGGCGAGTGATGGCAGTCCTACGTTAGCGACGCTCGTACCGAGCGCTGCCAGCAGCGCCGACATGGCGAGACTCGCGAGCGCGAACCGCAGGGACAGCGTGGAGTCGCTCGTACTGTCGAGCGCTCGCTCGACCGACTGATGCCTTCCTTGGCGTACTGCTTCCACCGTGCGCTCCGCGTGCTGGAGACTCCGGCATTGGAGTCATCCGCAGCGTAGCGGTGCGAGTGACATGGCGGAACGCGCACGGATTGCACATGATTACTGCACCAAACGCTCTATCTGCGCGTACCCACTGTTCCAGGCGATATGACTCGACCCGATCTCAATCTGTTGGTCACGCTCGATGTCGTCCTGGCGGAGGGAAGCGTCGCACGCGCGGCGCGACGGTTGGGCCTCAGTCCGTCGGCGATGAGCCGTGCGCTCTCGCGCTTGCGCGACGTCACGGGCGATCCGCTGCTTGTGCGAGCGGGTCGCGGCCTGGTGCCGACACCGCGAGCACTCGAGCTTCGCGATCGCGTCGGCCACGTCGTGCAGGAGGCGGAGGCGGTCCTGCGGCCGGCCGAGCGGCTCGATCTGGCGCGATTGGCGCGCCTGTTCACACTGCGCACGAGTGAGGGCTTCGTGGAGAATTTCGGCGCACGCATTGTCGTGGCCGCAGTCGAGCAGGCACCCGGTGTCCGATTACGGTTCGTCCAGAAGCCTGACAAGGACAGCACGCCGCTACGCGACGGCTCCGTCGATCTGGAGACCGGGGTGATCGAGCAATCCACGAGTCCCGAGCTTCGCACACGAACACTGTTCACGGATCGTTTCGTGGGCGTGGTACGTGCTAGGCATGCGCTTGCGAGAGGCAATGTCACGTTGACACGCTACTTCGCCGGCCAGCATATCCGTGTGGCACGGCAGGGCTCCGAGCGGGGACCACTCGATTCGGATCTCAAACCGATTGGACGGGAGCGCGACGTGATCGCCATCGTTGATGGGTTCGCGAGCGCGCTCGCGCTGGCCAAAGACTCTGACCTTATCGCGACGGTGCCGGAGCGTCACACGGGGAAGCTGCGTGACGGTATGCACACGTTCGCACTCCCATTTGCGTCGTCCGCATTTACGGTGTCGATGCTGTGGCATCCGCGACTGCACGCGGACTCGGCCCATCGTTGGCTGCGTGGCCTCGTAGCCGAGAGCTGCGCGGTGAAACGGTGATGTAGGGTGGCGTGTATGAATACCGTGCAGAACCGCCCTTGCTGGTCTGGTATCGCCGTGCAACCAAACCTCCGGATGGACGTCTCGTTCTCCTCCTTCGCCGACTCTGTGCCTGACTGCACTCTCGTGTCCACGCTCCAGTGCCCAGTGTGCGGGCATGCAGAAACGCTGGCGATGCCGACAGACGCCTGTCTGTTCTTCCACGAGTGCACCGCATGCCACACGCTGTTGCGACCGACGTCTGGGGACTGCTGCGTCTTTTGCTCATACGGTTCCGTCCCGTGCCCCCCGATCCAGCTGGGCGGGTGCTGCGGAAGCGTTGGCGCCGCAGAGGTCGGCGGCTGCGAGGCCTCTCGCTCCGCGCTGTCAACGAGACCGTCCGCGGCGCCAGCAGCAATAACACGTAGCGCTCGGTGCGCCTCGCGTGAATCGCCGATGGATAGGGCGTGCTGCGGAGGCGCAATGATCAACGAGGCGGTCGATGCGCGTCTCCGGGAACGGCGATGATGTAACTCAGCCCGTGTTCGCCACCGGCCCCACCGGAGAAGACACTGGGAAGGGTTGGGTCGGACCGCGAAGCGTCGCGCGTCGTGCCGAGTTGCTGCGTCGTGACACCAACCGCGTAGAACATGTAGTGACCGGGAAATGCTTGCTTCGTAATGGCCCCAGTGTGGCGATCGAGTTCTACATCTCCCGCGAGCATGTACGCCACGCCGCCCGTGGTGGGCGCATGGAATTCCCCACGTCTGAACCCTGCGGTGATTTCCCGACGGACGGAGGTGGCGTCGCCACCCTTGGCGAGCAGCGCACCAACGCGCAGCATGACGGGAAGGTAGGTATCCTTTCCGACGGCGTCCCAACACGTGGGCTTGAAATTCTTACTGTTGTACACGAACGCGTCGCGATTCAGTATGCACGTGAAACCATTTGTTCCTTCCCGCGACTGCTCGTATCCATGCGGTCCGTACACATAGACCGCAGCACCGGCGCGAAGATGTTCAGGTGCGCCGCGAAGGGCGAGTGCTTCCTCGACCGCTTTGGGGAGAACCGCGTTCTGCGGCGGTGTCTCCTGACTCTCTGCGTGTGGGGCCACGCTGAGTACCAGAATCGCGACGATGGTCGCCTTGATCGCCTTCATGTGCACAGAACTCCTCTCGTGTAGTTCGGCTTCCTTCTCGATGACCGATGAAATAGAACGCGGCGGTGGCGAGCGCCATGGGGGAGGAGCTCATTCAAGTGGAGAAACAGTCGGCCAGTAAGCTCCCGTGCTGGACTTCAGCGGCGAGTGCCTCCGCCGCGATGCAATACGAGTGTCACGGTATCGCCGACTCGCACCAGACCGGATCGTGTGACTTCAGCGTTCAGCGCCAGCCGACCGCCGAAACGACGTCCGATGTCGCGGAGCACCTCCGGGTCGCGCTCCAAGGTGTCGGGGTCCACCGTTGTCATCGGACAGCGCGCTCGGAGCGAGTCCAATCGGATGGTCGCGTTGCCGATGTGCAACTCTGCACCCTCCCAGCTCCGCTCTTCCATGCCATCGACACCACCGATGAGGATGTTCGGCCGCAATCGCCTGATATCCCGACCAAAGGCAGCCACCGCGCCGTCGGTTGCCACAAGGAGCGGAAGAATGTCAAAACGTACCACGCCATCATGGGCCGCGAGCGTGGCGTCGGCGCCCGCCGCCGCTTGCACCATGGCGAGCACCTCGGCGCTCGCCCACGGCAGTCCGTTCACCCGCGGCTGGCCATCGGGGCCGAGCGTGCCAGAGAGCCCCAACATCTTGTGCTGCCGCCGCGAGGTACGCACGCCCTCCGGACCGCGCACATGCACGACCCGGTCGCCTGGAATGCCGTCAACCGTGAGCTCGGCTTCGTCGAGCGGCTCACCAGCGAGCGACTTCACCGGATACCGCCACAGGCCATCGATCCACAGCATCTGCAACACCGCTACTTCGTTTCTGGAGGCGCAGCGATCCTACGCTCCGTCACCGCCATCGGCGCATCGTTTATGCTGGCGAATCGACGCGCCATCAGTCCCTCGTCATTGAACTCCCACATCTCGTTACCATACGAACGGTACCAATCTCCTGCCGCGTCGTGCCATTCGTATTCGAACCGAACCGCCATGCGGTGCTCACGGAATCCCCACAGCTCCTGCTTGAGCCGGTAGTCCAGCTCCCGCTCCCATTTACCCTTCAAAAATGCGCGGATCGCGGCGCGTCCGCGGAGGAAGTCCGTGCGGTTCCGCCACTCGGAATCCTCCGTGTATGCCATCGCCACCCGCTCCGGGTCGCGACTGTTCCAGGCATCCTCGGCGGCCTGCACTTTCGCGAGTGCCGTCTCCATGGTGAACGGCGGTCGGATGGGGCTGCTCATGCCGCGCTCTCGAGTGCAACGACCGGAACGTCGATATCCGTGTCGCTCACGTTGTTGAGGCTGTTGGTGAACACGTTGATCGCGTCGCCGGTGGCGGTCTCGGAGTTGATCGGCTGAATGCGAGGCATGTCGTGCTCCCGTCGGTTAGTGTGGTCAGCCGATCGGGGCAAGCGCCCTCTTCGACTCGTACTATCCTGTTGGTAGCAAGGTTGGCCGAGATCTTACCTACGGCGCGAATCCTTCCAGATCGTCCAGCGTGGACAGCAGACTTTCGGTGTCTTCGCGGCACGCTGCACAGTTGCGAATGTGGGCGACGAAGTCGGCGAAGCGCGCCTCGCCCTGCGTTCCCTGACGCCGCGCTTCGACGTATTGATCGAGCACCTCAAAGGCCCCTTCGCATCCGGGATCACGGCCATCGTCGCCGAGCAGGTGCGCACTGGGGGTGATGTTCATGACCAATGCTCCGCGTATCCGGCGTCCGTGAGCGCGCCGCGCAGTTTCCGCCTGGCGTCGTGCAAGGTCTTATAGATCGCGCCACGGGAGCTGCCGTATCGCTCCGCAAGCACATCAATCGGGATCTCGTCCACCGCAGCAGCCTGAAAGACGGTCCGCTGCCAATCGGTAAGCCGCTCGAGCACCGCGCGCGCGAGCGCGGTGGAAAGCTCTTGGTGTTCCAGCGACCGGAGCGCCGAGGGCGCGCCATCGGCCAAGCGATCCCATACGGTCTCGTCAGTTTCGACCGACCGGTGACGCCAGGCATGGCGGCGGAGCCGGGTGGACACTTCGAAGATGGCGAACTTGCAGGCCCAGGTCGTGAAGCGCGACTGGCCTCGGAACTCGGCGAGCTTCCGGAGGATCGACATCACCGCGTCGTTGGCGGCCTGCATACAGAGATCGTCCACCTCGTCCACCGCCACTACCGGCATGTGGGCGCGGCGCCGTCCCGCCTCGGCTCTCGCCACGCGCAGCAGCAGCGCGTGAAGCCGGGCGATCGCCGCATCACGGGTCGGGCCGAGCTGCAGGAGATCCTGCAGCAGGGTGACGGACTCCGCGTCAGAGTGGACACTCATAGCGTCCAACATACGCCGATTGGCGGTTGACCGCGCAATTGAGCGTTGAGCAGGCGTCCGAACACATTGTGCAGGTCATCAAACACTCGACGCACACTTCCAGACACGCGTGGTTTTGAAGTGCTGCTCCGCACACACGTCCCAGGGTCGCTCGCGGACGTCTGTTATTCCGGCGCAGGTGACATAAAGAGCGCGCTCAAGAGGGTTTCGTGGTATGGGCGGGCGGTGTACCACGGCGACGGTCCGCGCTCTGCTGTTGCGACGTGTTCGGCACGAGCATCGTGCGTCAGCACCCGGCGTGGCGCGGATCATGCACTCCGCCACGGCATGCTCTGACGTGGTGGAATCGGTCGACACCATGCGCGAGCAGTGGCACGATCACTATCCGACAAGCCTTTCCGTCGTTGATCAGGCCGACTGCTGCGGCGGACCGTCAGCGTCGGACCGCATCCTTGGTTGGCATTCGGCGGAAATGCCGTGCCGAGAGCCACGTGAACACCGATCGTTGAACCAGAAACGGAATTGATCCATGCCACAAACCAGCAGCAAAAACCGCAAGTTCGTTTTAGCCGAACGCCCCGCGGGGGAACCCGACGACCGCACGCTGCGTCTGACGGCGGAGGATGTGCCAACGCCCGGCACATCACAGATGCTGCTGCGTAACGAGTATCTGTCGCTCGACCCGTACATGCGTGGCCGGATGAGCGACGCACCTTCCTACGCCGCACCGGTCAAGATCGGCGACGTCATGGTGGGCGGCACGGTCGCGCAGATCATCACGTCTGATATCGACGGGTTCGCCGAAGGTGATTGGGTGGTGGCTTCCGGTGGCTGGCAGGACTACGCGCTGTCTGACGGCAGGGGCGTGATCAACATGGGCCCGAACCCAACGCACCCGTCCTGGGCGCTTGGCGTGCTGGGCATGCCGGGTCTGACCGCGTGGTCGGGACTCACGCAGATCGGCCAACCCAAGGCTGGCGAAACCCTCGTGGTTGCCGGGGCCAGTGGTCCGGTCGGCGCGACGGTCGGACAGATCGGCAAGATCCTCGGCTGTCGCGTGATCGGTATCGCTGGTGGGGCGGAGAAATGCGCCCATGTGGTGAACACGTTGGGCTTTGATGCATGCATCGACTACAAGGCCCACGATTTTCCCGGTACGCTCGAACGTGCGGTACCGGACGGTATCGACATCTACTTCGAGAACGTCGGCGGTGCGGTGTTCGATGCGGTGCTCCCGTTGCTGAACCCGTGTGCGCGTATCCCGGTGTGCGGCCTGATCTCGCAGTACAACGCCACGTCATTACCCGACGGCCCGGACCGGATGAATTACCTGATGGGCCAGATCCTGCGAAAGCGAATGACCATGCGTGGCTTCATCGTCTTCGACGATTTCGGCCATTTCTATCCGGAGTTCACCAAGCAGATGAGCGATTGGATAGCGCTGGGTCGCATCAAATATCAGGAGGAGGTGATCGTCGGGCTGGAACGAGCACCCGAAGCATTCGTTGGCCTGCTGCGAGGCGAAGCCTTCGGCAAGCGTGTTATCAAGTTGACAGACTCAATCACATCATCAGAGGCAGCATACCGATGAAGATTCTCATGGTGCTCACGTCACACGACCAACTCGGCGACACCGGCAAAAAGACCGGGTTCTGGCTCGAGGAATTCGCCGCGCCGTACTACGTCTTCAAGGACGCTGGGGCGGATATCACGCTGGCCTCGCCCAAGGGTGGCCAGCCACCACTCGATCCATCGAGCGACACAGTAGACGCGCAGACCACGGACACCACGCGATTCAAGGGCGATACGGTCGCCCAGCACGCGTTGGCGCACACGGCGGTGCTTTCCACGATCTCCGCCGATGGCTTCGACGCGATTTTCTACCCCGGCGGCCACGGCCCGCTTTGGGATCTCGCCGAGGACGGCCACAGCAGAGAACTGATTGAGGCGTTCGCCGCAAGCGACCGTCCCATTGGCGCCGTCTGCCACGCGCCAGCGGTGTTCAAGCACACCAAGGGCGCCGACGGCAAGCCTCTCGTGTTCGGGCGGAATGTGACTGGCTTTACCAATACCGAGGAGGCGGCTGCAGGGCTGACCGACGTCGTTCCGTTCTTGGTGGAAGACATGCTGAACGCCAATGGTGGCCACTACCACAAGGGCGACGATTGGGCCGAGTTCGTTGTGACCGACGGCAAGTTGGTGACCGGCCAAAATCCGGCGTCGTCCGCCGACGCGGCGCGTAAGCTGCTGGCGATGTTGACGAAGGGCTAAAGGAGAGAGTCGGCGTTCAGGGACGGCGCGCGATGTCGGTCACAATGCGTTGCCGTTCACGAGATGGGTACGCGTTCGGCAACCACGATCGGCGCAAGGCCTGCGGCGCGAAGCGCGTTGTTCAGTCTCACCAAGTCCCGCTGCAACGTCCGTTCCAGATTGCCCAACTGTACATCAAGCTCGTGCGACAGTTCGAGGTACACGCGCTGGTGCGCCGCCGTTGGACGTTCATCGCCACTTTCCAGATTACTGCGCAGTCCGGTGAGCCGATCGTTCAACCGAATGGGGAAGGCGATCTTGTCCTTCGGACTCTGATTCTTGACCTGATAGATCGCCTGTTCGACGTCGTTCAGGTTGCGTACGAACAGCGCGGCGGCATCCACGATTGGTGACGACATGTTTCGCGCGATCCCGATCGTATCGCGGGCCATTCGCACACGCACCTGCTCGCGAATGGCCCGAATGCGTATCACGCTTTCGTTGGCCGCGCTCTCCTTGTCGCGAATCCGCTGCGCGAGGGCGAACTGCGCACGCAAATCCTCGGCGGTGACATCCGTCAGTCGCGGATCTCTCACCACCGTTAATGGTTGTGCGGCACGTACCACTCCGGTTGTTCCGTAGGCGGTGAGACGTACCTGATAGCGTCCCGGTGGCGCCCACATACCGCGCCGGGGATCACCGCCTTCGAGCACGATCCCGGGAAAGACCGTGGCGCCAGTGTACCGGAGGTCCCACGAGCTGCGGTACAGGCCAGGGCCGCGCGGACCGTCGCGCCATGACCGCGCCGATCGTCCGTCGCCGTCTGTGACGTCGATGCGCATGCTGTCCACGCGCGCCGTGAGCTGGTAGTCGATGTCGGCCGCATACACACGGCGAATCGCTCGCGCCGGTTCAAACAGCTGCAGCGCGCGGGTCTCGGTTCCGGCCAGCGTTGCGGCAGTGAGCTGTCGCAACGGCGTGATGTTGTCGAGCACCCAGAACGAACGCCCGTGCGTCGCGATCACGAGATCACGCTGTTCGACGACCAAGTCGGACACCTGCACGTCTGGAAGATTGAGCGAGAGCGAACGCCACTGCGCCCCGTTGTCGAACGAGACATAGACACCGTGTTCGGTGCCGGCGAACAGCAAACCCGCTCGCACCCGGTCTTCGCGCACCACGCGCACGAAATCGTTCGGCGCAATACCATCGACAATGCGCGTCCAGGTCGCCCCGTAATCGTCCGTTCGCCACACATATGGCGCGCGGTCGTCCATCTGATGCTGTTCGGCGGCGACATAGGCCGCCCCAGCACGGTGCGGCGACGCATCGATACGACTCACACGCGTATTCGGTGGCAAGTCAGAAGGCGTGACGTTGCGCCACGTCTTTCCGCCATTCCGTGTAACGTGCAC
>JBBQAK010000442.1:0-3164 GCA_038316215.1 Gemmatimonadales bacterium
GTCCGACTTCTGATCTGGGATGAATCGGCTCTGGCGTGAACGCGAAGGTCGATACGTCGCACGTGGCCGTCCGCGTTCAGCGGCCTCTCGCGACAACGCGGCCGTCAATGACGTCGATGGTTCGATCGCATCGCTCCGCCATGAGCGGATTGTGCGTGACGAACAACACCGTCGTTCCTTCTGCGACGTTGACCTCCCGCAGCAGGGAGAACACCGCGTCGGCGCTCTTCGTATCGAGATTGCCGGTGGGTTCGTCGGCCAGCAACAGCGCGGGTCGCATGGCCAGCGCGCGCGCAACCGCGACACGTTGTTCCTGCCCACCCGAGAGTTGACCCACGGGGCGATCGCGAAACGGCGTCAGTCCGACGCGATCGAGCAAGGTGGCTGCGCGCGCCGTCATCTCCGCGCTCGGGAATCCGGCGTCCCCCAGCATTGGCATCATCACGTTCTCGAGCGCGGTGAACGCCGTAAGCAGGTGGTGATACTGAAAGACGAAGCCGATGTTGTGGCCGCGTAACTGCGTCAGCGCGCCGTCGTCGAGCCCTGTGGTCTGCACGCCGCTGATCGCAACCGTGCCGGATGTGGGCCGGTCGAGTAATCCGATGATATTGAGCAACGTGCTCTTGCCCGAGCCGGAGGGCCCCATCACGGCGCAGAAGTCGCCGCGGTCCAGATCGAGATCGATGCCATGCAGGACTTCGGTCTCGTTCGGCAGGCCCACGCCGTATGACTTGCGTACGTTACGCAGTTGCACGACGGGTCGGGCAGGGGGCATTGACCGTTGCGCACTTTCCTCAGCCATTGATCGCCACCACGGGATCGAGTCGCGCGGCACGTCGCGCCGGGGCGAGTGCTGCCAGCAGGCCAGTCAGCGTGGCGAGCGCGAGCGTCCATCCGAACAACGCGCCCGAAAACGCCAGCGCGAACATCGGCGTCCCGTCGGCAGAGAGCATCGTCTTCTGCCACACCGTGAGCGCGACCGTACCGATCACCGAGCCAACCAGCGCACCGCCCAGTCCAAGCAGCCCGCCTTGCAACAGGAAGACGCGCATCACTTGGCCGCGCGTGATGCCCATCGCGCGCAGGATACCGATCTCGCGCGACTTCTGCACCACCGATACCACGAGAACGCTCGCGATGCCGAATGCGACCGACAATCCCACGAAGAACCGGATCGAGGTGTTCGACATGCTCTGCGCACTGACGGCGCTAAAGAACTGCGCGTTCGTACCGATCCAACTGTCTGCCTGCACGCTCGCCGCGCCGGCGATCCGTTGTGCAATGATTTCAGCGGCGTACACGTCGCGCACCGTGACATCGATGTTCGTGACGCCACCCGACAGGTCCATCAACGCCTGCGCCGTGCGGAGGGCCATGAACGTGCTGCGCGCATTCGCCCCCTTGTTGCCGAGATCGAAGATACCGGAAATGGTGAGCGTCGTGATCACGCCGCCGGCCCCCGTCAGGCGCAGTTTATCGCCCACGCCGACGCCAAGGTCCGACGCGAGTTCAGTGCCGATGAGGATGTCCGTGCCCGTCGCGCGTGCGGTGCCCTGCACGATCTTCTCCGGCAGCGGTACGATCTGGTAGTGGATCTCCGGATCCATCCCGGTCAGGAGTACGACGCGCGACGCGTCGCCACGCACGACGACCGCCGAGCCGGTGACCGTCGGTGAGACCGCGACGACGCCGGGTATCTCACGCACCTGCGCCACAATGCCCTGCCATTGGTCGATGCCCTTCAGTCGCTGCAGGGGGGCTTGCACGATCGCGCCTTCGCGGAGTCCGGGCACGCCCTCGCGTAGTGGCCGTATCGTTTCCTTCGGTGGCGAGAGCTGGATGTGCGCCTGACCCGTGAGCGTGCGTTGGATCATATTGGCCTGCACGCCGGTCATCAGCGCGGACATGAAGACGATCACCGCCACGCCGATGGCGATACCGCCGATGATGAACGCGGTCTGCACTCGGCCTTCACGCAGGAACCGCATGGCGACGATCCATTCGAACGGCAGCCATCGCGTGAGCGGCTCGGGCGGCCGTGCGACGGACGCCCCGTGCACGGCAGAAGCCGTCGTCGGGCTCATGGCGCGAGCAACGGGCGAAGTCGTGCTCCATCGGCAACGGTGGCCGTTGCCACCGGCACCACGCGATCGCCTTCGGTCAGGCCCGTGAGCACTTCACACAGTCCGTCGCTGCGTAGGCCAAGCGTGACCTCCGTACGTCGCGCACGGCGTCCGTCGACCTTGAGTACCCAAGGCGAGGCGGTGTCGATGTCGTGTACGGCGTCGCGTGGCACCAGGACCGCGTTCGCGCGCTTCGCGATTTCGATGTCCACCGAGACGGTCATGTCTTGCTTCAGATAGGCGGGAGGCGATGGCACACGGAGTTTGACACTGATCGCGCCACGTTGCGCATCGACGCCGGGGCTGATGTACACCACCGTGGCGGGGAACCGCTCTTTCGGATAGGCATCCGCCGACGCTACGGCCGTGAGGCCGAGTGCGAGCAGTTGCAGGTTCTTCTCGTCGATCGCCACTACCAGTTGCGTCTCGCCGCCGGGTGAGAGGACTAACAGACTCCGTCCTGGCTGAACAACATCCCCGGGCTCCACGCTACGCACGATCAGCGTGCCGGCGAGGGGCGCCTTGACGGTGGCGTAGGTGAGCTTCGCACGCGCGAGATCGACGCCGGCCTGTGCCTGTTCCAGCGCGGCCGCTGCCGCCGCCGCATCGCTCCCCGTTGGCCGTGCGCTGGCCGCCTGCTGCTGAGCGCTGCGCAGCTGCGCAGCCGCCACCTGTTCCGCACGTCGCGCGTCGTCGCGCGCCTCCTCGCTGATCGCACCAACGGCGAATAACGATTCGCTGCGCCGTAGCGCGTCGCGTGCCGAATCGTACGCGATCTGCGCCTGACGCACCGCCTGCACTGCCTGCGGCGACTGCACCTCCCGCAGCTGTCGAAGGCGTGCCGATGCCGCCTGTGCTGTATGCGCCGCTTGGTCGAGCACGGCGCGTAACTCGGAGGCTTCCAGCTCGATGAGCGTGGCTCCGGCCGCCACCACGTCGCCTTCCCTCACCGGCACCAGACGCACCGCTCCGGTGATCTGGACGCCAACCTCCACGCGATGCGGGGTCTCCACGCGGCCACTCGCGACGACGGTCTGCACG
>JBBQAK010000173.1:0-8047 GCA_038316215.1 Gemmatimonadales bacterium
GGCCCCGCCGATCGACATTCCCGACGAAGAGCTGCGCGAGTTGCGCGTCGCGACGGGTAATCGCTACACGGTGGTGAAGCGGTTGGGGAGCGGCGGCATGGCGCACGTGTACCTGGCGAAGCATGCGGTGCTGGCGCGGCCGCTCGTGATCAAGGTGCTGCACCGCACGCTGGCGCAGGAGCCGGAAATGCGCGAGCGCTTCCGACGGGAGGCTGAAGCAGCCGCGCGCCTCATCCATCCGTTCATCTGTGCGATCGCTGACATGGGCACGGCGGGCGACATCGAGTATCTCGCGATGCCGTATTACGCCGGCGGTTCGCTGGCCGATATGCTGTCTCGCCGTAAGACCCTGTCCGCCAGTTCGGCGGCCTCGATCGCGGTGCAGGTGGCGTGCGCGCTCGACTATGCGCACCGGCACGGCGTGGTGCATCGTGACATCAAGCCTGATAATATCCTGTTCGACGAAGACGGCAACGTGGCGCTCACCGATTTCGGTATTGCGACCGCGCGTTTCCATGGCCGTCTCACTGCCAGTGGCCGAGCG
The DNA here is from genome assembly GCA_038316215.1 of Gemmatimonadales bacterium. Taxonomy (GTDB): domain Bacteria; phylum Gemmatimonadota; class Gemmatimonadetes; order Gemmatimonadales; family Gemmatimonadaceae; genus Gemmatimonas. The sequence goes on from JBBQAK010000173.1 coordinate 545, forward strand.
ATGGGAACGCCACACTACATGTCGCCCGAGCAGGCGATGGGCAAGCTGGTCGATGGCCGCAGCGATTTGTACGCGGTGGGGCTTCTGCTGTACGAAATGCTGTTGGGCCATCCGCCATTCGACGGCGAAGATTCGTATGCGGTGGGCTACAAGGACGTACACGAGACGCCCGTCGCGCCTGATCAGGTGGATACGCGTATTCCTGCCGGATTGAGCGCGATCACGATGAAGTGTTTGTCCAAGCAGGCCGTCGATCGCTACGACCGTGGTTTCGAACTGGCCGATGCGCTCATCGCGTTTCTCGGGCAGGCACCCGGAGCCGAGCTGCGCGCTGCGCGTTCGTCGCGTCCGTCTGGACTCACGCCGTTCTGATCTCCACCACCGACACGGCTCGCGCTATGCAACTGCACGCCGAAATGCTCACGGTCCATACCACGCATCCGTTCATCATCGCGCGCGGCGGTTTCAGCGAGTATCGCGTGGTCTGGGTGCGACTGCGTGACGCCGACGGCGCGGAAGGCTGGGGCGAAGCGGCCCCGAGCCGCTTTTATGGCGAGACGGCGGACAGCGTGATGGCGGCGATGGCGCAGTTTGCGCCCGTGCTGGAGCAGGCGAACGGCTGGTCGATCGACGCCATCGAGCGCGAGCTCGAGAAGACACTGCGCTGGAATGCGGCGGCCCGATGTGCGATCAGTTCGGCGCTGCACGATCTGGCGGCCAAGCGGCTTGGCGTGCCGCTGTGGAAGCTGTGGGGGCTCGATGCGAAGGCGGCGCCGCGTTCCACCTTCACGATCGGGATTGCTCCCGACGCCGAGACGTTGCGGGCGCGCGTGCGCGAGGCGGCCGCCTATCCGATTCTCAAGATCAAACTCGGCTCGAGCTGGGATCGCGAGGTGTTGCGTATCGTGCGTGAGGAAGCACCGCACGCCACACTGCGCGTGGACGCCAATGCGGCGTGGACGCCCAAGCAGGCGTTGGCCATGCTGCAGTCGCTCTCCGACGTGGGCGTGGACATGCTGGAGCAGCCGCTGGCAGCGCACGACATCGAAGGGCTTCGCTTCGTGCGTGAGCGGTCGCCGATCCCGGTGGTCGCCGATGAGTCGTGCCTCGTGGCCACGGACATTCCGAAACTCGTGGGCGCGGTGGACGGCATCAACATCAAGCTCGCCAAGTGCGGCTCGCTGCGCGAAGCGATGCGGATGATCGCTGTGGCACGCGCGCACGGCATGCGAGTCATGTGCGGCTGCATGATCGAAACGACGCTCGGCATCGCCGCGGCGGCGCACTTCTCACCGCTGCTCGACGACGCCGACCTCGACGGCGCCGCGTTGCTCTCCGACGATCCATTCGTCGGTCCGTCGATTCCGAACGGACGAATCACCCTCAGCGACGCGCCGGGGCTCGGCGTGCAGCGCCGCTGACGTCGCCGCTGGCCACGCCGTTGGCCACGCCGTTGGCCACGCCGTTGGCCACGCCGTTGCGGCCGACGGCTGAGCTCGCGTCGCGCTGCGTTGAGGTGGCGCTGGCGGTGCCGCTCTTTCGCACGTTCACGTATCGCGTACCGGATGGAATGGCGGTGCCGATCGCGCCCGGCACCCGGGTGCTCGTGTCCTTTCGGAATCGGCCGGAAATCGGGATCTGCCTCGGAGCAGCCGAACCCCCCGAGGGCATCACGCTCAAGCCGATTCAGGCCGTGGTCGACGACGTGCCGTCGCTCCCGGCGTCGCTGCTCCAGACGGGTGCGTGGATTGCCGACTGGTATGCGGCACCACTCGGACTGACCTTGCGCTCCATGCTTCCCACCGCGCTCACGTCTGCCAAGTCGCCGGCTCCGGCGTCGCGCACGCAGCGCATGGTACGCCTCGTGATGGATCTGCCGTCGTTGCTGCAGCGTGAGCAGACGTTCGCCCGCGCCAAGCAGCAGCGCGTGGTGTACGACCTGCTCGAAGCGCAGGGCGGCGCCGCACCGCTCGAATCGCTGCGCGTCCAAGCCAACTGTAGCGCCGGTGTGTTCACGGCCATGGCCAAGCGCGGTCTTGTCGAGATCCGTAACGAAGTGCAGCAACGCGATCCGTTTGCCGATCGCGCCGGCACGTTGCCGCCGCCCCATCCCAGCGAAGCGCAGAAGGAAGCGGTGCGCGCCATACTCGCCGGTGATCCGGGGCAGGTGTTTCTGCTGCACGGCGTGACTGGCAGCGGCAAGACGCTGGTCTACATCGAAGTGCTGCGCGCGGTGCTGGAGCAACGCGACCAGACGGCCATTGTGCTCGTACCCGAAATTGCGCTCACTTCGCAGACGGTCGATCGCTTCCGCGGTGCCTTTGGTGACGATGTGGCGGTGCTACACTCCGGGTTGAGCGACGGAGAGCGCCTCGATGCGTGGCAGTCGCTGCGTCGCGGTGAACGGCGTATTGCCGTCGGTGCACGCTCAGCGTTGTTCGCACCACTCGAACGCGTGGGTGTCGTGATCGTGGACGAAGAGCACGAGAGCAGCTACAAACAGTCGGAGACGCCGCGCTATCATGCGCGCGAAGCCGCCATCGTGCGCGCGCGGGCGGAAGGGGCTGTGGTGGTGCTTGGTAGCGCCACACCGAGTCTTGAAACGTGGGAGCGCGCTGATCGCGGTCAGGCCATTCGCCTCACGCTTCCCGACCGTGCCGCCGGCGCGCAGCTGCCGCCGGTGACCGTCGTGGACATGCGCGTGGAGTTGAAGCAGGCCGTCAAAGCGCGCAATCCCAACGCGCCCTTCGACGAAGCGCTGGGCGTGTTCAGCAAATCGTTGCTGGTCGCACTGGAGCAGCGGCTCGTACGCGGCGAGCAAAGTCTGCTGTTGCTGAATCGTCGTGGCTATTCGTCGTTCATGCAGTGCAACGCGTGCGGTGACGTGCCGGTGTGTCCGCATTGCAGTATCTCGCTCACGTATCATCGGGTGCCGGAGATACTCGTCTGCCATTACTGCCAGTATCAGCAGCCGGTGCCGGCCGTCTGTCCGCAATGTGCGGCCGAGACCATGCGCCGACGCGGACTGGGCACGCAACAGGTGGAACGCGTGCTCTCCGAGCGCTTTCCCGAGGCCCGCATCGCGCGGATGGACGTCGATACGACCAGTGGCAAGTGGGCCCACACGCAGATCCTCGATCGCGTAGGACGTGGTGAGGTCGATATCCTGCTTGGCACGCAGATGATCGCCAAGGGTCTCGATTTCCCCAACGTCACGCTGGTGGGTGTCGTCGATGCGGACACCGGACTCAATCTTCCCGATTTCCGCGCGGCAGAACGCACGTTTCAATTGGTGAGCCAAGTGGCGGGACGCGCCGGGCGCGGGCCGAAAGGGGGCGACGTGATCATCCAAACGCGGATGCCCGGCAGCCACGCGATCCGTCATGCGGTTACGCACGACGTGACCGGGTTTGTGCGCGAGGAACTGGGGGCGCGACGGATGCCGGCCTATCCACCATTCGTCAGTATTGCCAACGTGATGGTGAGCGGTCTTGATCAGGCCGCGACGGCGGCCACCGCGATGGCGGCGGCCAATTGGGTGCAGCGGCTGGTCGACCGTCAGGGGCTGCGCGACCTCGTGTTCGTCGGCCCTGCGCCGTGTCCCATTGATCGCATCAAAGACCGCTGGCGCTGGCACTTTCTGCTCAAGTCGTCGCGGCCGAAATTGATGACGCGCGTCGCTCGCTATATCGCCGAACGGTGCCCAGTCCCCAAGATGCACGAGTTGCGCCTCACGGTTGACCGGGATCCGGTGTCGCTGCTGTAGGCCGCTCGTCACGCCAGCCATCCGTTTACGTTTCGGTATGTCGCTCAATAGCCTCGCGGCGATTCCGCCGTACGTATTCTACGAACTCGACGCGCGTCGCCATCGGCATCGCGCGGCCGGTAAGTCCCTGATCGATGTCGGCATCGGCAGCCCCGATGGACCGATCCCCGACGTGGTCATCGAGGCGATGCAGCGCACAGCGGCGGATCGCGCCTTGAGCGGTTATCCGTATTTCCGCGCGCATCCCGCCTACACGGCCGCCGTCGCTGCGTATCTGGATGCGCGCTTCGGGGTGACGGTCGATCCGGTCGCCGAGCTGCTCGCACTGGCCGGTTCGAAGGAAGGCATCGCTGAACTCATTCTGGCGCACACGAATCCGGGCGACGTGGTGCTGGTGCCCGAGGTGTACTACCCGGTGTACGCCCGCGCGACGCTGCTGGCGGGCGCCGTGCCAGTGTTCGTGCCGTTCCTGGCCGACGGCCGTCTGGATCTCGAGGCCGTGGCCCCCGCCGACCTGGCGCGCGCTCGTGTGCTCATCGTGAATTATCCCGGCAATCCCACCACGTCGACAATCACGCTCGACGAGTATGCGCGGCTCGTCGCGTTCGCGGAGCGGTACCAGCTACTGCTGATCAGCGACCTCGCGTACAGCGAGCTGTCCTTCGACGGATATCGCGTACCGAGTGTGCTGCAGGTACCGGGCGCATCGCGCGTGGCCGTCGAGATGCACACGTGCAGCAAGAGCTTCAACATGGCCGGTGTGCGCATCGCGTTCGTGGCCGGCAAGCGTGAAGCGATCGCGCAGCTTGATGCATACCGCGCGAATATCGGCTACGGCGTGAGCACGATGGCGCAGATGGCGGGGACGGCGGCCTTTACGCATCACGAGGCGATCGTGCCGCCGATTGTGGCCGAGTACCGTGTGCGGCGTGATGCCCTGGTCGGCGCCCTGCAGGCGGGGGGATGGGATGTGCCGTCACCCAAGGCCACGATGTATCTCTGGCTCGCCGTGCCCGCCGGCTACGACGACTGGGGATGGGTGGACGTACTGATGGACGGCCCCGGCGTCGTCGTGACGCCTGGTATCGCCTTTGGCGAAGCAGGACGTGGGCGCTTCCGCGTGTCGTTGGTGCAGCCAGCCAGCGTGCTGACGAAAGCGGCCGCCGCGATCACATTGATCGCAGCGGCCGTGGTGTCGTCGTAGCGCGCGTCCTACTTGGCTGCGGCGGGCTTGGGCTCGCTGATGGCCATGTCCCACTGAACCTGCACTTCGTTTTCGATCGGGTTCACCGACGAGTCATAAGCCACGCCGTAGTCCTTGCGGTTGATGGCGAACTGACCGCGGAAGCGACCGGCGCCCTTCTCGTAGAACACCGCGGTGGCCGGCACGATGATGCGCTTGGTCACGCCACGGATCGTGAGGTCACCGGTGATGTCGAGCTTCCCTTCGGCAACCTGCCTGACCGTGACCGACTGGAACGTGATCGTCGGAAACTTGGCGACATCGAAGAAGTCAGGGCTGCGGAGATGATTATCGCGCATGTCGACGCGGGTGCTCAGGCTGGTCGCGTCGATCGAAATGGCGACGGTGGACGCGGACCAATTGGTGGCATCGAGCGCCACGTCGGCGTCCCATTTGCCGAAGAAGCCGTGCGCGCTGAGCAGGCGCGAATCGGCAACGAAGTTGATCTGGCTGTGCGCCTTGTCGATGACGTGCGGCTTGGCATCGACGAACGGACGGGCCGCCATCATCACCGGCAGGAGAACGGCGCCGGCAAGGAAACGTGAGGTCTTGGTCATTCGTTGTGGCGTGGCGAGGGAGGTGGCGCGGCGCTTCTTCGTGTATACGGTAGTTCGCTGCACAATGATATAGTAGTAAGATACTGAGAGTGCGACAGAAAGCAAGCGCGGCATTCCGGTTTTCGGCTTGTTCGGGGGTGCCGCGTCCGGTGATCTTTCTCAGGTGACTCGCTTCCGCCCCCCCGAATTCGACGAAGCGCCGCTCTCCTCGGCGCCTGACGCCCGTTTTGTGCCCGCCCCGGCCGATGGGGTCCTGCCCAGCGGATTCTTTTCGACGACGAATCTTCCGACGTACGTGAGAATCGGCGGCGCGTGGCGACTGCCGCGGGAGCCGCGGATGGACTCGGCGATCGTCCTTGGCACGGACGGCGTCCTCTGGATCCGCGAAGGGCGTCGCGTGGCGCAGGGCGACCTCGTGGTGGTCGGCGAGGCGGAGGACGGCAGCGAGGGCGTGTTCGTGCATCTGCGTGCCTTCGTGGAGCCCGACGACGGTAGCGAGTTCCGCTTCATGACCAGTGAAGTGTCGCGCGAAAAGCCGATCGACTATCGGCAGATGGCGTTGCTGCTGCTCGAGCAGCGCGATGCCGGTGGTTACGTCACGTGGGTGGCGGGGCCGGCACTCGTGCACTCGCGGGCGCGCACCGATATGACGTGGTTTGTGGAGCAGGGTTTCGTCCAGGTACTGCTGGCCGGCAACGCCGTGGCCGTGCATGACATTGAAGCCTCCATGTTCGGCACGACGCTCGGTATGACCCGCACCGGACAGGCGAGTACCGGTGGACACGGCCTGCACATGCGCGCGATCAACGCGGTGCGCGGCGCGGGATCGATCGCGAACGCGGTGGAGCAGGGGATCGTGAAAGACGGCATCATGCACGCGCTCGTGACGCGTGGTGTGCCGTTCGTGCTCTGCGGCTCGATTCGCGATGACGGTCCGTTGCCTGACGTGATCACCGATGCGGTCGAGTCGCAGGACGCCATGCGGGCACACGCGACGAAGGCGACGATGGCCATCATGATTGCCACCGCGCTGCATGCAATTGCCACGGGCAACATGCTGCCGTCGTTCACGATGGACCGCGACGGTATGCTACACGAGCTTCCTACGATTTGTGTCGACTCCTCTGAGTTCGTGGTCAGCAAACTCAAGGATCGCGGCACGCGCCAAGCGTTCGGCGTGGTCACCAATGCGCAGGACTTCCTGCACATCCTGCGATTGTTCGTCGAGCGCGAGATGGATGCGCGCGATCGCAATCCGACCGACCGTGATCACGCGTTGCGTGCCGGTAAGTCGCCTTATCCGTTCCTTCCGATCACCTGATGACGCTTTCCATCGATACACCGGTTCCTGACGACGACGCCACCTCGGCGGAGTTGCGCGAGACGACGGACGTTACGGCGCCGGAAGTCCTCGCCCCGGCGACGGCCACTCCGGAGGTGCCCGATCGCGCCGATGCGCCGGTGTCCGAGATCACGGAGCGATTCCTGAAGGTCGTGGTCGCGCACGTGCCACTCGATCGTATTGAGGAGGTGCATCTGTTTTCACCGCTGCGGCAAGGTGGAGTGGAAACCGGTATTGCGGTGATCGCGGCGCGCGTGCCAGTGCTGGTGGTCGAGCAGCCGGCGGCCCCCGAGTTGCCGTTCGACGACGCCATCGATCTGATCGACCGCGCGATGGATGCCGTCGTGGCGGATGACGAGATCGTGATCGACGTGGAGTGGGTCCGCGAGTCGGTGAGCCAGACGGACGGCGACACGGAAGTGGTGGCGGATACCGATGGCGATACCGCAGCCGACGGCGAAGACACGCACGCGGCGGCGGACGACGCGCTGGACGTGGACGTGATCGCCGAGCATGCCGCCGATGATGAGCTTGACGAAGCCGATGTGCTAGCCGATGCCGACGACGCGGCCGTGATCGAAACCACGCCGGTGCC
>JBBQAK010000013.1:0-18490 GCA_038316215.1 Gemmatimonadales bacterium
GCAGCGTGCACTTGTACTGAAACACACCGACCGTCGGGAACGTGCGGGACAGCGTGACATTGCTGGTGGTATTGATGTCCGTCGGCGATCCGGCGAGTCGCGGATCCCAGATCACGTTGTGGGCCAGGGCGGGAAAAATGAAGCGCACGGTACCGCCCTGTTTGACCACCGTCTCTACAGGGCTGAAGGTCAGCCCCGGCATAACCACATCGGCAGTGCTTGGTGCGTTCGGGATACTGCTCACCGTCAACTGCACGTTACCGGTTTTCGGTACGGCGCCGTCGGCGACTGAGGCCTGCAGCGTGACCGTACCCACGCCAACACCGGTTACGACGCCGGCCGACGAAATCGTGGCGATCGCGGCGTTGCTGGTGCTCCACGTGACGACGCGGATGCCGAGGGCCACGGTGCCTCCCAGCGCGTCACGTCCGCTGACCGTGGCTTGCGTGAGCTGACCCAGCGGGATCGTACGATCTTGCGCGTCCACGACGATCGCGGCCAGCGCGCCTGCGCCCGACGCGACCGTGACATCGAGCGTACCGCTCACAGTACCGACGGTCGCGCGAATGGTGGCCGTGCCGGCTGCGACACCGGTCACGATTCCCGACGCGTTCACCGAAGCGATGCCCGTCGCGGTGGAGGTCCACACCGGCTGTGCACTGCTCACCACCGCACCACTCGACGTCCGCGCCACAGCCGCGAACGATACGGTTTGCGACGGCGTGAGCGTGGTCGTGGCGGCCGACACATCCACGCGCGACACGACGGCCGCAGGCGGCGGCGTGACCCCCGACGAGCCGTCACCGCACGCCGCGAGCACCACGATGCCAGCGAACGCGCCCCAACGCGCGAGTGCCCTGACCATGGTCCTCATCGCGGCGGCCGCGGCGCCGGCGCATCAGGGCGACCACCGGGATGCCAGGTCGGCCTCGGGCCATCCGACAACAGGCGCACCGCTTTCGTCGTCGCGGAGATCACCTGCGCCATGTGTTCGACATTCACAATCGATGCCTCGTCCTTCGGGGAATGGTACGGCGTTTCGAGATTGTACGATGAGAGCGAATGCGCCGGGATACCGATTCGCGCGAACGCCACATTGTCACTGCGTGAGAAGAAGTTCTGACCCGGACGCGGGTCGGGCACGAGGGGAATGCCGTTGTCGGCCAGCACGTCGCCCAACGTGGAGCGCTCATAGCCCGTCAACCAGGCCTTGCCGAACCCACCGGCCAGCGAGTCGGCGTGCGCGATCATCTCCACGTTGAGATCGACTACCGTCTGCGCCAGCGGCAACAACGGGTGACGGATGTACCAACTGGTACCGAACCCACCAACCTCTTCGCCGGTGATCGACATGAAGAGAATGGTGCGCTTAGGGCGCGGTCCCTTCATGAGCGCCTTGGCCATCTCGATGAGCGCCACGTTACCCGAGGCATCGTCGTCGGCGCCATTGTTGATCGAGTCACCATCGACCGGCTCGCGGATGCCGATGTGATCGTAATGCGCGGTCACGAGCACGACTTCATCGCGCAGCGCCGGATCGCTCCCGCGGATCATCGCCGCCACGTTCGAGGTGCGCAGTCGCTGTTCGACCGGGAGCGAGTCCCAGGCCGCCCACGACGCGACTGGCGCCGGACGTGTGCGCCCCGGCGCATTGGTGGGGCCCTGCGCGATGCGGAGCGGGATGTGCTGTCGAAACGTGCCGGAATCACCCGCCGGCGTGAGGCCCGCCGCGCGATACTGCTGCTCGAGCCAGATCGCCGCGCGCTCCTGGCCGCGCGAGCCCGTCATGCGTCCCTCCATCGAATCGGCAGCGAGGATCTCGATGTTCCGCTTCACCGACGCTACGTCGATCCGATCGATCGGCATCTTCGCCGCCTCCGGCGACGGGCGTGCAGGCCGCGTCTGCGGCTCGGCGACGAGCGCCAGCCACTGACCATTCGGACTGACGGCCAATCGGGTGATGTTCGCGAGATGCGCGAACGCGAGATCGCCCAGCGACGTCCACTCGGTCGAGCCGCGCCGCCATTGCATCAACTGCGTGCCGCTGCCCACGAGCAGCGTCGTGCTGTCCACCCAGGCCACGTCTTCGCTCCCTGTCGGCAACGCGATCAAGGTGTCGACCCGACGCGAGATCGGATCGAGGCGCATCACGTACCACGAGGCACCGCCCTTCTGCACGTAACTCACGTGCGCGGTGCCAGGAATACGATGCAACGAACGTCCCACATTGCTGGCGATTACGTCGCCGGTGGTCTGTTCGCGACCCGCGCCTGTGCGCGCCAGTTGCAGCGTCGCTGGCGAGCCGAGCACGAACATGGCCCACGTACTGTCGTCGGCCTGCGCGAAGTATCCCACTGGCTTGATCGCGGGAAAGAGCACCGTCGGCGCGGAGCCATCGGTCGGGAACTGCGCGAGCCGCTGCGTGGAGTCGGCCTCCACGCGAATCACCGTGATGGATTTTCCATCGAGCGTCGGCATGGCCGAGTATTCACTCTCGGGCTTCGTGGCGCGCAGCGGGGTGGTGAGTCCGGTGCTGAAGTCGTTGCGGTAGATGTCGCTCTGTCCGTCGCCGCGGTTCGACGTGAAGTACACGGCGCGCGAATCCCGCTGGAAGGCCGGCTGGTTGTCGTAGCCGGCGCGGCGCGACACGTTGGCCGGTACACCGATCTTGAGCGCGTCACCTCGGCCCACGAGCGGCAGCAGATACACATCGGGATCGGCGGGTGCCTGACGAGCAGCCGGACGGACCGTGGTGGCTTGCGCCACCACGCGGGTTGGCCGGACGACGCTGAGCGTGAGCAGCAGCGTCGGGACGAGGGACCAGCGACGGAACGGCGAGACAGTGGTCATTCGAAGCGACGGGAAGAGAGTGCGTTCGGCACGGACCGCGGAGTGTTGACCGAAAGCTACGGACTGGCCGTTGCGTCCGGATAGCGCGAGCGGCTAGCCTCCGTACACCATGGGGTCTTCTTCGTACCGTTCTCTCCTGTTCCCTTCGATGCATCGCGGGCTGCTGCGCGGGCTGCTGCGCGGGCTGCATCGTGCCGCGCTGCTGGTCGCGTTTGGCGCCACGCTGCCCGCGCTGAGCGCCTGCCGGGACAGTGGACCGACGGCAGTCACCCCGCCACCGCCGGGCAGTCCGCAGATCAGCAGTCTGATCGCATCACCGGCTTCGTTGAACCTGCAAGCCGGTCAGCAGCGTAGCATCGCCCTGGACGCACGCGATAGCACGGGACAATTGGTGGCAAACCCGCAGGTCACGTGGCGGAGCGATGCGCCGGCGACGGCCACGGTTGATGCATCGGGTGTGATCCGCGCGCTCGCGCCCGGAACGGCGCGGATCACGGCCACCGCAGGTACGCGGAATGCGCTCGTGCAGGTCGCCGTGAGCGGGGCCGCGCCCGGCATCACCCAATGGCGTATGGCGCGTCCCGGGTTCTCCGACGTCAGCATTCTCGGCCTCTGGGATGACGGCGCGGGGAGCAGTTACGCCGTGGGTCAGAACGGCATTATGCTGCGGTCGCGTGCGAACGGTCCGTGGGAAGTGATCTCGCTCAACACCACCGAAACCTTGACGGGCGTCTGGGGCTCATCGCCCACGGATATCTGGATCGTCGGGGCTGGCGGCGTACTGTATCACGGCGACGGGGTCAGCTTCGTTCCGGTGTCGAGCGGTACGACGGTGACCCTGCTGGAAGTGTGGGGACTCGCCGCGAACGACGTGTTCATCGCTGGCGATCGCGGCACGATTCTGCATTTCGACGGCACAACGTGGAGCCAACAGTCGACGCCGGTGACCGATGATCTCTGGGGCATCTGGGGAGCGAACGGCACGAATGTGTTCGTCGTCGGCAACAACGGCGTCATCCTGCGTTGGAACGGTACGACCTGGCAGCGCATGTCGGTGCCGACCGCGTATCCGCTGTTCGACGTGTGGGGAACGAGTGTCGGCAACGTGTTCGCGGTCGGCATCCTCGGGACCATTCTGCGCTTTGACGGCGTGCAGTGGAGTGCGATGTCCGCACCGGGTCAGGCGAATCTGTTTGCGATGCGCGGTCGCGCCTTCAACGATCTCTACGCGGTCGGCAACGGTGGCGCGACATATCACTTCGACGGCGTCACCTGGCGCGCGCTGTCGATCGGATCGGGACAGAATTTGCGGGCCATCGCGCCGCGCGGCGACGGCACGTTACGGCTCGCCGGATGGTGGGGCACCGTGATCACCTTGCGTGGGACCGGCGCTACGGCGACCGCCACCACCGAGTTGTCCGACCCCGCCCTGCTTTCGATCTATGGAGCAAGTGACAACGCCGGCGGCGGTGCGATGTTCGCCGTGGGCTTTGGCGGCGCCGTGTATCGTCGTGCCGGCACGTCATGGCTGCAGGAGCCGGTGCCATCGGTAAACGATCTGTATGGCATCAGTGGCAACGGACCAGCCGATATCGTCGCGGTCGGTGACACCGGATCGGTGCTGCGTTACAACGGCAGCGCGTGGTCTCGTGAATCGGCGCCGACCACCCGGCTGCTGCGCGCCGTGTGGAGCGGCGGCGGACAGCATGTCATTGTGGGCGAGAACGGGACCATCCTCCGCTCCAATGGCGCCGGCTGGTCACCACAGCAAAGTGGCACGCCACGCTTTCTGCGCGGTGTGTGGGGCAGCGATCCGACGAACGTGTACGCCGTGGGCGATGCGGGCACGGTGCTCCGCTTCGACGGTGGTCGATGGCAGTCGTTGATTGTGCCGTCCACCAGCCGACTGCGCGCCGTGTGGGGCACCAGCGCAAACGACGTGTTCGTGGTGGGCGATTCGGGTACCGCGCTGCGCTACGACGGCGTGGCATGGGAGCGATTTCCGGCGCCGACGACCCGCGACCTGCGCACACTCTGGGGTCGCGGTCCAACCGAGGTGTATGCGGCCGGCGACAGCGGCACCGTGCTGCGCTTCACCGGCGCCGGGTGGGAATCGCTCACCACCCCGGCTCGCGGGTACATCTACGCCATGTTCGGCGTCCCCAACACCGCGGGACTCGCGCTCGTCGGCGAAGGGGCGCGAATCGTGGAAGGACAGCCGTAAGCTTACCGAGACACCCGGAAGAGCTGAATGTGCCGCACGTGGTGATCACCGTGCCACGCGTACAGCGCGACAAGTTGATCCAGCGTCATCGGGCCATTGTCCGGGTGTACGAGCACGCGTGCGAAGTGCTCGGGCTCGAGTGACTGCAGGACCGCGACGAGCCGTTCATGAATGGCGGTGAACATCGTCAGCGAAACGAGCGGAGACACGAGCTCACTGTCGGCCAACGCCACCCACGCATCCTGATCGTACGGCTTGATGGTCGGCTCGTGCTCGGTCAGCGCCAGCTTGACGCGGATGTAGGCGTTGGCATGACTGTCCGCCATGTGATGCACCAGCTGCCGCACCGTCCATCCGCCCGGGCGATACGGCATCGCATAGTCGGCGGAATCAAAACCGCTTATTGCCGCCGACAAATTGGCGGGCTGCGCGGCGATCCGTGCGATGTACTCGGCGCGCTGTTCGGTGGAGGATTCCGACTGTCGCTGAAAACGACCGATGGGAAAGCGTTGCGCGTCGGTGGCGACGTCAGGCGTGCCGGACATGCAGAAACTCCGAAGGAAGAAAGCAGCCGACACCGTCGCCGGAGATAGTCGCCGGACACCGGCGCCGGCTGCGCGGCAAGCGGGTCAGCTGACGGAGCGACGCCCGACGATGCTGCGGTACACAAACAGTAGCACGATGGCGCCCACCACGGCGGCGATGAGCCCGGCCGCCTCGCCGGGCTGATACCAGCCGACGGTCCTGCCAAGGAACGTGCCGAGCAGGGCGCCGGCCACGCCCAGGAGCATGGTGACGATGAGGCCGCCCGGATCACGGCCCGGCATGATCGCCTTGGCGAGTGCGCCGGCAAGAAGTCCGATGAGAGCAGTCCATAGCAGTGACATCGTGATAGCTCCGAGACAGGATTCGTGGTGAAACACGCGGCCACGCCGCGCGTTGCTTCTTTCCTTGCATGTCCAGTGCCACGGACGCCGACGGCACGTCCCGTTGCATCGCCCCCTTACGGCGTATCGGAGCCCGGCATCGTGACCGGTGCACCCTGCTCCTGCCACCCACGCCATCCACCGATCACCGAATACACGTTGGTGTAGCCCATCTGCTGCAACGAGTCGGCCGACAGAATGGAGCGAAAGCCGCCGCCGCAATAAAGGTACAACGGCGTCGCGCGGTCGGGGACGAGCTTTTCGATGTCACGCTCGATCACGCCGCGCGCCACATGCACGGCCTGCGCGGCATGTCCGGCATTCCACTCGCGATCTTCGCGCACATCGATCAAGACGGCGGCGGTGTTGGACTGTAGCGTGGCCAGCGTCTCAGGGATCGAGACTTCATGCACGTTCGGGCGACGGCCCTCGACGTGGGCGAGAAATCCGGGGGAGTGGTCCATACCACAAGGTGGCCTCGTACCTTCCGCATATCCAGCACCAGCCATAGCATTTGGTCGTGATCGTCCCGCCCTGCCCCAGCCAGCGGACCACGGCGACCGCGTCGCACACCGAAACATCCGCCTCCGGGAGCTGTCGAAATGGGAACGAAGGGACGCCTGTCGATCATGATGTTCCTCCAATATTTCGTCTGGGGATCATGGTTCGTCACCATGGGCACGTATCTCGGGCAAACGCTGCACTTCACCGACACCCAGATCGGCGCCGCCTACGGCGCGACGGCGATCGCCGCCATCGTGTCGCCGTTCTTCATGGGTATCGTGGCCGATCGGTTCTTCGCGAGCGAAAAGCTGCTGGCGGCGCTGCATCTCATCGGCGCGGTGTTCATGTACCTGATGTCGCAGCAAACCGAATGGAGCGGCTTCTATCCGCTGCTGCTGGCCTATGCGTTCTGCTACATGCCCACGCTGTCGCTCACGAACTCGATCTCGCTGCACAACGTGAAGGACTCCACGCGCGATTTCCCGATCATTCGCGTGTTCGGCACGATCGGCTGGATCGTCTCCTCCGGCATTTTGGTGGGCTTTGTACTGCACGCCGACAAGTTGGCCGTGCCGATGCAGATCTCGGCCGCCGGCTCGATCGCGTTGGGCCTCTTCGCGTTCCTCCTACCGCACACGCCGCCCCGCGCCGCCGGTGCGCCGTTCAGCATGCGTGATGCGATCGGCCTCGATGCCCTGCAGCTGCTGAAGCGTCCCGACTTCGTGGTCTTCGTGCTCGGGTCGTTTCTGCTCTGCATCCCACTGCAATTCTATTACGCGTTTGCGAACCCGTTCATGAACGAGATCGGCGTGGCAAACGCGGCGGGCATTATGTCCTTCGGCCAGGCGTCGGAGGTCGGCTTCATGCTCCTCCTGCCCTTCGCGCTGCGCAAGCTCGGCATTAAATGGATCATGCTGGTCGGCATGTTGGCGTGGGGTCTTCGCTACTTCGCCTTCAGCCGTGGCGACGCCGGCGCGGGCATGTGGCTTATCTATGCGGGCATTCTGCTGCACGGCGTGTCCTACGACTTCTTCTTCGTGGCGGGGCAGATTTACACCGACGAAGTGGCTGGACCAAAAGTGCGCGCTGCGGCGCAGGGGTTCCTGAACCTGGTCACGAATGGCGTCGGCTATTTCGTTGGCGCCGCGGTGTCGGGCAGTGTCGTGAACCGCTACGCAAGCGGCACCGCCGGCGTCGCCACGCACGACTGGCTGCAGGTGTGGCAAGTCGCCGCGATCGGAGCCGTCTCGGTGTTCGCCCTGTTCCTGTTCCTGTTCCGTCCGTCCGCGAGAGTCGATCGCGCGGCGGCGGCCTCGTACTGAGGCCAGCGTATGTTGACGCCCCCGCTGGTAGAAGCGTGTTGTGATTCCGTACATACCGCACGCGCAGCGCAAGGGTACGGTGCCGGGCGCGTGGAACTCTGCGGCCCCGGTGATGGCGGCACGACGCCGTCGCTCGGCTTGATTGTCCGCTGTCGGGATGAACTCCGCGTCCCGTTGCATGTGATGATCCGCCCGCACACGAATAGCTTCCAGTACGACGACGATGACGTGGACGTGATGTGCAATGACATCGTGGCCGCAAAGTCGCTCGGGGTGAACGGTATCGTGCTCGGCCCGCTGCACAGCGACCACACGGTCGACGCGCGACAGCTCGCCGAGTTCGTGGCGCTGGCCCGCCCAATGAAGGTCACTTTTCATCGGGCGTTTGATCGCACGCAGGACGCCATCGAGGCCCTCGACATCATGTTGATGCACGGCGTTGACTACGTGCTCACGTCGGGGCACAGCCGAACCGCGCTTGACGGGGCGGCGAACCTGCAGGCGTTACAGGCGCGGGCCGGCGATCAGCTGGTCGTACTGGCCGGCGGCCACGTCCGCGCTGACAACGTGCAGCGCATGGTTGAACAGAGCAACGTGCGTGAGGTACATGCGCGCGCGACGGAGCCGACGATCATTCGCGATGTTGTGGTAGCGCTACGAACAGCGAAGTAAGGGGTGAGGAGTATGGGGTACGGAGTGTTTCAACGAAACGGCATTCGCGGTGTGATGCTCGGCGCACTGCTGGTCGTGCCCGTTGCCGGGCGCGCCCTGCCAGTGGACAGCAGCACGTACGCGATCATTCCGCGCCCCGTGGTCCTCACGCCGAAGCCTGGCGCGTTCACGCTCACCGCGCGCACCGTCGTGCATGCCGACGCGGCGTTCACGGGCGTCGCGCGCCGATTCGCGCGTGATGTGGCCAATCCCACTGGCTTCGATCTGACGGTCGTGCGCCGCGCGACGGCTGGCCGCGCGACGGCTGGCAGTATCGCGCTCGTTCGCGTGCCCTCGCTCGGCCCCGAGGCCTACACGCTCGATGTGTCACCCACCAGAGTGGTGATTCGCGCGAGCGCGCCGGCCGGTGCGTTTTACGGGCTCGAAACGCTCAAACAGCTGCTTCCGGCGGCGATCTATCGCGAGGCGCCGCTTGGCAACACCGTGTGGCGCGCGGCCGCGGTCCATGTGGAAGACGCACCCCGCTTCTCGTGGCGGGGGTCCCACCTCGACGTGGCACGCCATTTCGAGCCGAAAGAATTCGTCAAGAAGTACATCGACCTGCTGGCACGACACAAGATGAATCGTTTCCACTGGCACCTCACCGAAGACCAGGGATGGCGCATCGAGATCAAGCAGTATCCACTACTCACCGACAACGGATCGTGTCGAGAGCAAACGCTGGTGGGTCCGTACATCACCAATCCCAAGCCCAGCAACTTTGACGGTAAGCGCCACTGCGGTTTTTACACGCAGGACGACGTGCGCGAAGTCGTGGCGTACGCCGCTGAACGCATGATCACCGTGGTGCCGGAAATCGAGATGCCCGGACACGCGCAGGCAGCGATTCACGCGTATCCACAGCTGTCCAGTCGGCCCGACTCGCTTCCTGGCGTGCTACAGGTGTGGGGCGTGAGTGACTTCATCCTGAACCCCACCGACAGCACGGTCGCGTTCATGCAGAACGTGCTCACCGAAGTGCTGGCGCTGTTTCCCGGCCCGTTCATTCACATTGGCGGCGACGAAGCCGGCAAGGCACAGTGGAAGGCGAACCCGCAGATTCAGGCACGCATCAGGGCGCTCGGCCTCAAGGACGAGCACGAGATGCAGAGCTGGTTCATCCGGCAGATGGACACCTTTCTCACCACGCATGGCCGACGCCTGATCGGCTGGGATGAAATCCTCGAAGGGGGACTCGCCGAGAACGCGACCGTGATGTCGTGGCGCGGGATGGACGGCGGCATCGCGGCCGCCAAGGCGAATCATGACGTGGTGATGGCGCCCGGTAGTCACACCTATTTCGATCACTACCAGTCGCGCGACAGGGCCAGGGAGCCGCTCGCGATCGGCGGCTACACGCCACTCGACAGCGTCTATGCCTTCGAGCCCGTCCCACCGCAGCTCTCGGCAGACGAAGCGAAGCACATCCTCGGCGCGCAGGCGCAGCTGTGGACCGAGTACATGCCAAACGCGAAGCATGTGGAGTACATGGCCTACCCGCGCATGGTCGCCCTGTCGGAAGTGCTGTGGACCGCGAAGACGCGGCGCGACTATTCTGACTTTAGCGGGCGCCTGCCCACGCATCTCGCGCGGCTGGACGCCCTCGATGTGAACTACCGGAAGTGACCTAGCGCGGCTTCCAGGTGCCTTGCGCCACCTGCGGCACAAACTTGTCGATGTTGCGGGGCGGGAACTCGATGGTCTTGCCCTGCTCTGCACTCATGTACGCCGTCATGAGCAGCTTCACGACGTCGAGTCCATCGTGCCACGTGAGGGCCGGCTTCTCCTTGCCAAGGAAGGCGCGCACGAAGTGGCGATCCTCCGCTTCGTAGCCGTAGGCGATCGCTTCGTTCACCACCACGGGCATCTGTCCTGTTTCGGCCATCTGCTTCTCAACGATATCCTCGCCCGACTTCCCCTTCACCGCGCGCGAGAAGAACAGATCGAGTCCCGATTCGAGCGAGTTCCACTTCATCGAATATTCAGGGCCAAGCAGTTCCGCACTCAGTCGCAGACCCGGTCCGACGAAGCTCCAGCTCGTGGTCGCTTCACCGATCGCCATGCCGCCGTCCGGCGTTTCGAACTCGATCGTGACGCTGGCAAAGTCTTCCGATGGCTTCTTGAGGTAATCCACACCCATCGTTTTCTTGAGCTGCGCCGCGTACTCCTTGCGCGACCACTTGAGCGACGCAATGTGTCCCGTGACGCGCTTGGGTATGAGCGTGGTGAGCGACTCGCCCGGCGGCGTGAGCAGCTGCCGCACCACGAGCACCGAATGACACATCATGTCGTTCAACACGCCACCGCCCTGCTGCTCGCCACTCCAGAACCACGGGCCGTGCGGGCCGCTGTGCTCCTCAGCGGCGCGGGCGAGATACGGGCGGCCCGTGTTGGCCGCACCGCGCTTCCAGATCAAGTTGTGACCCACGCTGACCTGCGGCGAGAAGTACTGATTCTCGAGATAGCCGTGCATAATGCCGGCCTTCTCCACCAATTTGAGAATGTGCTTCGCTTCGGCGACCGTGCGACCGAGCGGCTTTTCGCAGGCAATGCCCTTGAGCGTCGCCTTGCCCGCCGTCACGGCCGCACAGACTTCTTCGACGTTCTCGATGCGCGCATGATTCGGCCCGTTCAACCAGATCGCGTCGATGTGCGGATCGCACACCATCTCCGTGATGGACGCGTACGCCTTGCATTCGCCGATATCGAGTTCGCGGGCGTATTTCGCGGCTGACGCGGCGTTTTTCGCGTTGGGACTCCACACGCCGAGCACGTCGGCATCACGCACCTGCCGAAAACCCTGCATGTGAAAACGCGCGTTGAATCCGGATCCGATGAAACCGATACCAAGTCGAGGAGCAGACATTACTGATGTACGGGATGAGAGGAATCAGACGGCACGGCCACGCGCTTGCGCTCCTGTTCTACCAGCAACCGCCGCAGAATCTTCCCCGACGGCGACTTGGGGATCACGTCCACGAACTCGACCTGACGCACTTTCTTGTACGACGACACGCGCTCCGCGATAAACACCATGATTTGTTCGGCGGTGAGCGGCGCACGGAGCACCACGAACGCCTTCGGGATCTCCCCGGCATCGGGATCCGGTACTGGAATCACGGCCGCGTCTGCGATCAACGGATGGCCCAGCAGCAGTGCTTCAAGTTCCGCCGGAGCGACCTGCATGCCCTTGTACTTGATGAGCTCCTTCACGCGATCGACGATCTGGAACCATCCCTGCTCGTCCACGACGGCAATATCCCCCGTCTTGAACCAGCCATCGTCGGTCATGCAGGCGGCGGTGGCGTCAGGCTTGTTGAAGTAGCCCTTCATCACCTGAGGACCGCGCATCCACAGCTCTCCGGGTTCACCGGGCGCGGAGTCCACGCCGGTGGCAGGATCGACCAACCGACATTCGGTATTCGGCGCCGTCGGGCCCACCGACGCGAGCACGACACGGCGGTCGTCCATCGGATGGAAATGCGTGACCGGACTCGTCTCGGTGAGACCATACCCCTGACGCACGGTCAGTCCCAGTCGCTCTTCGCACGCCGACGCGAGCTCGGCACCGAGTGGCGCGGCGCCACTGAACAGATACTTGAGATGCGACAGGTCGTAGTTTGCCACGATCGGATGCTTCGCCATTGCCACCAGGATCGGTGGCACGATGTTCGCCATCCGGATCTTGTGGTCCTGGAGCACCGTGAGCACTTGCTCGAGATCGAATCGCGGCAGTGAGATGATGCAGGCCCCCTGTCGCAGAGCGCCGCCCATGACCACGACCATGCCATAAATGTGAAAGAACGGCAGCACGCCGAGCACGCGGCTGTCGCTGTCGATCACCGAGGTAATGGCCTGCATCTGCTGCAGATTCGCGACGATATTCCGATGCGTGAGCATCACGCCTTTCGGGATGCCCGACGTGCCGCTGGAGTACGGCAGTGCCGCCACATCCGTGGCGGGATCGATCTCGACGATCGGCGGCGTGTTGCCATGTGCGAACAGCTCACGATACGGTGTCGCGCCGTCGGCCTCACCGAACACGACGATCTCCCGCACGGTGCCGGCGAGCCGCGCCGCGGCCGAGCACTTCTCGAACAGCTCGGGGATCGTGACGATCATCAGGGCGCGGCTATCGGCGAACTGCGCGCCGATTTCTTCCGCGGTCGCGATCGGATTCACCGTGGAGCAGATCGCGCCGATCGAGGCGGCCGCATAGAACACCACGGGGAAATCCGGTTGATTCGGACTCACGAGCCCTACGACGTCGCCCTTCCGGATGCCGTGCGCGTGCAGACCCGCCGCCACATGATGCACGGCATCGGCCAGCTGCGCATAGGTGTAGCTCTTTCCGGTCACGCCGCACACGATCGCGAGGTGATCGGGGAACTCCGACACACGCCCCAGCACAAAGGGTACGAGCGCCGTGTCGGGAATATCGACGTCGGGATGCGGACTGCGAATGACCACGGCTTCAGCCATGAACTGCTCCGGCAGGCGGGGGGACGGAGATGCGTCTGGCGAAGCTACAGCATTGGGCGGCGACCACAAGCCGACGGTCCGGTTTGCGGTTGCGGTCAGTAGTTCAGCATCGCGGCGGCACTCGCGCGGACAGACGCCAGCGGATCGGTGGGCTGGTCGTGCTCGATGAACCAGTGCTTGAGGCCAAGGGTGCGGCCCTTCGCCAGTAAGGTCTTGAAGTCGATCGTCCCGGCACCCACGTCCAGCATGTTCCGCTCGGGCGCCGCGCTGGCGTCCTTCACGTGGCAGCAGATCACGCGACCGGAATGCGCCGTCATGATCTCCAGCGGATCATGCCCCGCCTTCACCGCCCAGTACATGTCCAGCTCGAGTTTGACGAGCGACGGATCGGTCTGCGACGTCAGAATATCATAGCCGGTCGTCCCGTCGATCGGCGCGAACTCGAAGTCGTGATTGTGATACGCGAACTGGAGTCCGGCCGCCTTGGCCCGCTGCGCGCCGGTGTTGAGCCGTTCGGTGAGACGCATCCAATTGTCGCGCGTGCCGCGATACGTGTTGCCGACGAAGGGCACGATGACGATCTCGTGTCCCATCCCCTTGGCGCGATCGAAGATCGCCGGCCACCCGTCGTCGGTGGCGGGAAGCGCTTCGTGCGTGGCGGGGGCAGTGAGTCCGTGCTGCTTCAGCAGTGCCGTCCACCACGCTGGCGACTTGTCGTAATAGCCCGCGAATTCGAGTTCGGTGATACCGGCGGCGGCAACGGCCGCGATCGTACCTTCGAGATCCTTCGACAGCGCACTGCGAACCGTATACAACTGCAACCCGATTCGACCGATGCGGCGATGCTCCACGTCGTCGCGCGCCGCCGCATGCGCCATCGCGGGCATCACGGTGCTGCCGGCCACACCGGCGGCGAGTAGCTGCAGCACCTCACGACGCGAAAGCGCCGACCGGCTGAAAGAAGACGGTTCCATGATCAGGCTGCTCCGTTGGCGAGATGCGTCAGGGACTCTCCCGTAACGCGGTACACAGTCCATTCATCCTGCGGACGCGCACCGAGCTTTTCATAGAACCCGATGGCATCCGCGTTCCAATCGAGCACCGACCACTCGAGACGTCCACACTCGCGCGCCACTGCCTGCTGCGCGAGATACTGCAGCAACGCCTTTCCGATCCCATGCCCGCGAAACGCGGGGCGCACAAACAGATCCTCGAGATAAATCCCGGGTCGCGCGAGAAACGTCGAGAAGTTGTGAAAGAACAGCGCGAAGCCGGCCGATGCACCGTCCCACTCGGCGATCACCACTTCGCCGTACGGTCGCGCCCCGAAGAGTGCGGCGTCGAGCAGCGCGTCGGTCGCGATGCACTCGTGCCGCAGCTGCTCGTAGTCGGCCAGTCCTTCGATCAGCTCGCGGATCACGGGCACATCCGCCCGCGTCGCAGCGCGCAATACCAGCGACATCGGCCGCGTCTCCCTTACTTCGAGGTGGTGGTCGGTGGCGCGAGGCGCGCGGCGATACGCGCGATGCGCTTGCGGTTCACGCCGAGATCACTCTCGCCAACGCGTGACGCAGAGCGGAAGCGATACACGCGCGCCACCGAATCGACCACGATGTCGACGTCGTCGACGAAACGGAACAGGAAGCTCTTACACTCCGCATGTAGATGCCCATCACGTTCACCGGTGAGCGTCGAGCGCGGCTCGGCAAGCAGTGCGGCCTTGGCCCGCACTTGTGCCGCGGCTGGCGCATCGGTGAACGGCACCGTCGGCACGCGCTGCGATTCGCGCGTCGCTTCGGTGGAAACGCAGTTCGGCGAAGCGGGACAGGGCGGCAACGTCTTGTCGGCGCTGAGCTGCATGGGCGGATGCCAGTAAAGTGTTGCGAGCGAGGCGAGGATCACGAGGCGCATCATCGCTTCACGAAGGTCCACTTTCTGGTGGACCGCGTGAGGATCGCATCGTACTCGCGTGTGCGCACCCGCACCTCAGGCAACACATCGATCGCGAGATGGGCCAACATCAGTTCCGTTAGCAGCGGCGTCGAGACTTCACTGCTCTCAAGCGTGTAACTCGTCGCGCCGGTCGGCACGGAGAGCACGCGCAAACGCGGCGTACTTCCCGAGTGCCCAAGTTCTCGCGTACCGTCGACCGACATTTGAATGAGGGAGTCGCCACCCACAACCGCGCGCTCCGGCGTGTTCGCCGACGGCATGAACCACACCTCCGTGAAACCCTTTTGCGGCAGGGTGACGGGCACGAATTGACCGAGCCCATCGCCCGGTGCCGGCGCCGAGAGCCCGCGGAGCAACGCGCGCGCGGTGCTACCGGCCAGCAGCGTATCGACCGGATCGCGTACCACCATACCGGTTCGCCGATCGGGTATCGATCCCGGTCTGCGCAGGGCAAACTGCACCTTGACGCGCATCCCTGGTGCCGCCTCGGTGAGTTCACCGAAGATCCCGCGCCATTCGTTGCCCTGCTTGATGCAGGTCAACGACCAGCCACGTTCCACGTTGCCGAGGACACCAGCGCGCAGCGCGTTGACAGTGGCTTCGAGACAGCGCAGATACCCAAGGACGTCGACAGCGCGGGACTCCCGCTCGGCGAACAGACCCTCGAATGTCGTGGGTGCCTTGGTAAAGGCCGGCAGGGCTTGGGGAGGCGGCGGAGCGGCGACCTTTTGTTTCGTGCTGCCCGTCGCTTGCGCGGGCAACACGGAGCTGGCCGCACAGAGCGCGCTCAGCACCAGCGCTTGGGTATATCGACGGACCACGGGATTCATGAGTCAGGCTGGAGAGTCGGCATCGACCAAGTCGGCATCGACGAGGCAATCTAGCCACGTCACCCGACCACCGTAGTACTCCACGCAGGCCCGTGTAGTACCCGCGCCGGGGCGAAGTCCCCATCCAGCGCCGCCGCGACCACCGCGCGCCCGCTAAGCGCCCCAATCACGTTGCCGGTACCTGAATAGCCCCCGAGGGCCCACACCCCCTCTCGCACCTGCTCCAGGACCGGCAACCCGCTTTCGGTATACCCCGCGCACGCGGCCCAGCGGTGGGTGATCGGCGCCCGCACGCCCAAGTGCGTGCGCACGAACGCCTCCAGCCGATCCTGCACGGCATCGGTAGGCGTCGCGTCGAAACTCCACTCGCTCGGCCCCCCCTGATCACGAAAGCCACCGATGGTGAGCGATCCATCGGGCAACTGCTGCCAGTACTCATACCCTTCGCGGTAGTACATCGGGCACGGCACGCTGATCTCCGTGGTCGGCGCCGTGGCCAGCATCTGCAGCCGCGCGGTGCGCACCCGTCCGGCGAGCTCCGGCAGCAGCACTTCCAGCCGACCGTCGATCGCCACGATCACGCGATCGCAGTGCACCGTGCCCTGCACCGTCTCGACGCGGGTGCCCTGCACCGTCGTCACCGGCGAGCGTGAGAACAACTGCGCACCACCGCGCACGGCCTTCTGCGCCAGTGTCCGACAGCGGACCAGCGGATTGAACGACCCATCCGACGGGAACGTGAGCCCGACCCCGTCGGCGGCGTCGTACCACTCGCAGGCGAGTCCGTCGGCCTGCATCGCCTCCATTTGTGCCCGACAATCACCGACTTCCCAGGCGTCGGCCGCGATGCGGCGCGAACCCACGACGCGCACCGTCCCCGGCGCCGCGTCGGCAATGCGCTGCATCTCGACGAGCGTGGCCTGATAGATCGCTCGCGCGCGAGCGCGGCCATGCTTGCGGACGGCATCGTGATAGAAATCGTAGGCGCCGGCCAGCAGGAAACCGCCGTTCCGACCGGCCGCTCCGGCCGCCACGTCAGCGGCGTCGAGTCCGACCACGGCCTCACCGCGGGTCAGCAGCTCCTCGACCACGGTGAGACCGGTTCCGCCGAGCCCGATCACACAGGTACCCGTAAAAATGGGGCCCTGCAGCGACGGAAAGGCGGTCCACAAGCCGTCATCCCAGACGGGTTGATTATCGGTCACCATGCCACTGTCCGGGTACAGGAGCGTGCGAGCACTAGCGCGGTGAGCCGCCGCTGGGGGCGCGCTCGTCGCGGGCCTCATGCGACGAGGCGGGAGCGATACGGTACACGCCGTTGCGCTCTCCCAGCAATCCCACCGCAGCATCAATCAGCGGATCGCGCGCACTGTCGTACTTCTCCGGATCCCAGGTCATCGCAAGATGCGGCGCCACACCACGTCCCTCGATCGGGCGTTTGTCCGGGCCGAACTCGAGCCAGCGTGGCACCGTGAATCGCCATCCGTTGCCGAGTGCGAACGTGGCCGGATTGCCCGATGCGCCGCCCGTGGTATCGCCCACCACCATGACCTGCGGTAAGGTGCGCATGGCCGCCACGAAGCTTTCCGTCGCACTGAAGCCGCCGCGTCCCGACAGTACGATCACGGGTTTGGTAAACTGCCATCCGCCGCGCGGACTGATCGTGCGCGCGAGCGGCATCTCGATGTCCTTGACGAGTGAGTCGGTGCGGATCTCCACGTACGACGCAGTAAAGGTGCGCGTCGTGAAGCGACTGGCAAAGGCGAGTGCGGTCTGGTCTGTCCCGCCGGCGTTGGCGCGCACGTCGATGATGAGTCCCGGCGCGTCACGCATTCTAGCCAGCGCGAGGTCGAGCGTCTCCTCGCTCACCGGAGCCTTCCACGCGCCGATGTACAAGTAGGCGTATCCTCCCACTGTGCCTTCGCCGAAGTCACGACTGTGCGCGAGATAACTCGCGTCACGCATCGCCGACTCCCACCGTGCCCGCTCGAAGTTTGCGAGCGCCGGTGGCCGGTACGTGGGCACCACCTGCCCTCGTGGATCGACGAGCCAGACGTGCAAGTCACGTAACGGTGTGAGCATGTCGACGAGCACGGCGATCAGTTCGTCCTGTGAGCGTGCCCGCTGCGCCCGTGTGCGATAGGTGGCGCGTTGGGTACGCCAATCCACACCCTTGTACGCGAACGACGGATAGACCTCGTCGAATCGCGTCCAGAGCGTGTCGAACTGCGCTACGAACGAATGCGTCTGTGCCGACGCGACCCCCGCGGCTGCGAGCGGGCGAAGCGAGAGGCCAACACAGGCGACACTCGACGCGGCAGCGCCCAGCGCCAGCCACACGTTCCAGTGCCCTGCGCGTCTCATCTATTTACGTTGCGGTCCGGACGGTCCAAGGTCCAGCGCTCTGACGCGATTCGTCCCAGAAATCGGAACGGGACGAACCGCGCTTCGCCCACGACCGGGACGTTTTCAGGCCCCGGCGATCCCCTTGGCCACCTGGCGCACCAGCACGGCCAACTCCGGCGAGCTCTGGATCGCCTGCAAAAACAGCCGCTGGAACGCGTCCCCTTCGGCATCGGCCCTGAGCAGCTCGAGCGACTGTTCGAAGAGCGCCGTGGCCTCGTCACTGCCCAACGGCCGCTTCTTGTCGGACGTACGCTCGTCGATCAGGAGCACCATCTGCCCCAT
>JBBQAK010000158.1:0-8325 GCA_038316215.1 Gemmatimonadales bacterium
AGTTCATCGAGCGGACGACTGAGCTGACGACTCAGATGGCCGGCCACGCGCGAGGCACCGACCGCTACCAGCAAGACCACCAGCACCGCGCCCGCGACCACCAACCGCATCGAGCGTCCCGCGACGAAATCGAAGCGTCGCGCCAACTCCACCGACTGGCGGAGCTCGGCTTCGTGTCGCTCCACGGCGGCCCGCTGCTCGGTGGTAAGCGGAGCGGACCGCGTCGCGGCCAGCGCCTCCTCGCCACTGAGCGCGATGCGCTCCCAGGCCGATCGGGCTGACAACAGTGACAGCGCTCGGCTGGCCGTACCGACCCCCACCAGCGTCACGGCGACCGTAGGAACGAGCGCGAACAGGATGAGCGTCGCGAACAACCGAGACCGGAACGGCGCCCGTGATCCCTTCCGCGCAAGCCGACGCCGCTCCCGACGGGATTCCTTCCGGGATTCCCTACGGGATTCCCTATGGGATTCCCTACGGGAGTGCTCAGCGGAGGGTTTCTCTGCTGGGCCCTCCCGAGGGGTCGACCCGCTTTCGTCAACGGTCGGCTTCCGCATCTCGTTCATAGTCAGTAATTTACGTGGCTGTACCCGATCCCGGAGTGGAATGGCAACGTCGTGGTCCCTAGCCCCCTTGGTCGAGCAACGTGCGCAGGAGCATCCCGCCCGCGTGCTTGCCACGAATGGTGAACGGACGTGGACCTATCAGCAGGTGGACGTCGATGCGTCCTCCCTGGCTGCTGCTTTCTCCGAATTGGGGCTCGGCGCGGGCGATCGCATCGCGGTCAACCTGCCGAATGGCGTCGAGTGGATCATCGCCACGTTGGCTGCCGCGAAGCTTGGCGCCGTTGTGGTCCCGGTCAGTCCGCAGCTCAGCATTCATGATCTGCGCTACCAGCTGCGACACGCCGAGGCGAGCGCGGTCGTCACCATCGAGCAGTGGGATGGCGTCGACTTTTTGCAGCGTTTCGAGGAATTGCTTGGCGATCTGCCGGACCTGCAGTACGTGGTCACGGTCGGCGACGAGGACCTGTGGTACGACGACCGGATCTTCCAGTTCGAAGATCTCGTCTCGAGTGGATCCGGACGGCCGGTTCCACGGCCAGCGGTGTATGACGAGATGGCCGACTTGGCCGTGATGTACACGTCGGGGACGATGGGCAAGCCGAAGGGCGTGCCGCTGTCGCACCGGGCGTTGATGGAAAACGCGGTGCGTGCGGCGGAGATCCTCGAGATTGCGCCCGACGACCGCGTGCTCGGAACGGTCCCGTTCTTTGCTATCTTCGGCTTCGGCGTGATGCTGGGCACGATGGCACGTGGCGCGACGATCGTGTTGCAACCGTCTTTTGACCCGGCACGCGCCCTCGCGCTCATCGCCGACGCCAAGGTCACGGTACTGCACGGCGTGCCCACGCAGTATCACCTCCTCATGCGTGAGGAGTCGTTCGACCCGTCGCGACTCACGTCGCTGCGAGCCGGCGTCATTGCTGGCAGTTCGGTGGACGAGGCGCTGGTGCGCCGGGTGCGTCGCTGGTGCGATGTGCTCGTGGCGTACGGCCTCACCGAAGCAGGACCTGTCGTGACGATCACCCGCTTCGCCGATAACGACGAACGTCGTTTGAGCACCGTGGGCTGCGCCCTCCCCGGCGTCGAGATCATGGCGATGGATCTGATGACGGGAGAGCTGCACGGACCTGAAGCGGTCGGCGAGATCGCCGTCCGCGGGTCCAATCTCATGCGGGGGTATCTCCGCATGCCGGCCGAGACCGCCAAGGTCATGACGCCGGACGGATTCTTCCTCACCGGTGATCTGGGGATCATCGATGAGGATGGCTATGTGAAGATCGTCGGGCGGCGGCAGGAGACGATTTCGCGCGGGGGCATGCAGCTCTACCCGCGCGAACTCGAGGATCGTCTGCGTGCGCATCCGGCAGTGGACGATGTCTGCGTAATCGGCGTGCCCCATGATGTCATGGGAGAGCTCGTGTGCGCGTGCATCGTGTCAGTAGAAGGGGCAGTCATCACCGGCGGCGAGATCAAACGCTTCGCCCAGGACACGATGTCTGCCGATAAGGTTCCCGATTTCGTCCGCTTTTTCGATGTCTTTCCCATGACGGGAAGTGGCAAAGTCCGGCGGCGAGAACTCGCGCGGGCAATCGCGCTGAGTGCGAATACGATGAGCGCTTCGGCGCTGCATGGCAACGCGCTCGATCACTCCGTTTCGTATCCAGGTTAGTACATGATTCGACATGACACCCGGTCCCGCAGTGCGGCACCGTCCCGAACCATCGCGCCGTTCCATCGTGGACCGCAGGCCGTCACTCCGGCAACCTCACAGAACGCCGCTCCACCGTCGCACGCGCCGAACGCCGCGCTGCTCATCGATTTCGACAACGTCACGATGGGCATCCGCTCCGACCTGCAGGGAGAGCTGAACAACCTCCTCTCGTCGGATATCGTCAAGGGGAAGGTCGCGGTGCGCCGCGCCTACGCCGACTGGCGTCGCTATCCGCAGTATATCGTGCCGCTCACCGAGTCGTCGATCGATCTGATCTTCGCGCCGGCGTACGGCTCGTCGAAGAAGAACGCGACGGATATCCGGCTCGCGATCGACGCCATGGAGCTGGTGTTCACGCGCCCCGAGATCGGCACGTTCGTGCTGCTCTCCGGTGACTCCGATTTCTCGAGCATGGTCATCAAGCTCAAGGAGTACGGCAAGTACGTGATCGGCGTCGGTATCCGCGAGTCGTCGAGCGACCTGCTCGTGATGAACTGCGACGAGTACTACTCGTACAACGCGCTCGCCGGCCTGACGAAGACGGGCGACGACGAGTCCAGCCGCTGGGATCCGTGGGAGCTCGTGACCGAGTCGGTCAATCGCATGAAGCGCAACGGCGACGCGATGCGCTCCGACCGTCTCAAGCAGGTGATGCAGGAAATCGACTCGTCGTTCGACGAGAAAAACCTCGGCATGCCGAAGTTCTCGCGCTTCGTGCAGGACGCAGCCCACAAGGGGTTGCTCAAGGTCACGAAGCTCGAGAGCGGCCAGCTCGAAATCGACACGCCCGACGGCAGTATCGCGCCGGCCTCCAGCCCAAGTGCGGCTGCGCCGACCGAAGCGCGTCGTGAAGAAACCGACCGTGAGCGCGACGAACGTCGTGGCCGCCGTGGCCGTCGTGGCCGTGGACGCGATCGCTTCGATCGTACGCCCGTGGACGGTGAAATCCCTGACGCGGCGCAGGATATGGCCGACGCCGAGCATGATGCCGCCGACGACGCCGCAGACGCGGCGGCGTTGATTGACCTCACGCCGACGTTCGATGCGACGGGAGCCGACGTCCCGGCGGAAGCCGATGCGACGGGTGAGCCCGGTGTTGACGTCGTGACCGATGCCGCCGGCGAAGTCGAACGCGAAGCGCGTCGCGGTCGCAACCGTCGTGGCCGTGGTCGCGATCGGTTCCGCGATCGTGAAGGCCGTGAACCACGTGTCGAGGCGGACGCCGCCGCGCCGGCGGATGCCGGTATGGATGCCGCGACAGAAGCCGAAGAGTCGGCCGTCGTGGCGAGTGCGCCTGCTGCCTTGGCGATGGTCGCGCCGGTTGCCGCAACCTCGGTTGCCGCAACCTCGGTTGCCGCCGTGCCGCCGGCCACGCCAAGCTTCGGTTCGGCGGTGGCTGGTCACATCGGCAGCAGCGGCGAGCGCCTCACGCGCAGCGAGGCGTTCGACCTCGTGCGCCGGGCCGTCGAAGCGCTGGTGCAGGGTGATGATGCGACGAGCGCCAGCGCGGCGCGCACGAAGGCGTTCGAACTTCTCGGCCGCGACAGCGAGTCGCTGAGTGCACGCATGTTCGAGCGCATCTTGCAGGACGCGCATGATGCAAACATGATCGACCTCCGTCGTCGTGGAAACGATTTCGAAGTCGCTCGTGCCGCCGATGCCGCGTCGATCGTGGAGCAGCTCAAGACGGTCGATGATACGCAGAAGGCGGAGGCCAAGGCGGCCGCGGCGCTGCTGCCGCAGGCGCCGCGTGGTATGGGCGCTCGTGGCGTCGCTCCGCGCGGTGGATCACGTGGACGTGCCCCCGCCGGTCCGCCGGCCGACCTCCTGATGTTCGGCGTGGTTGGCGCCCGTCCGGTTGGAGCCGTCGCTCCGGCCACGAACGGTATGACGGCGGCGGCTCCACTGCCCGCCGCTCCGGTTGCTCCAGCTCCGGCTGTGGCCACTCCGGCTGTGGCCACTCCGGCTGTGGCAGCTCCAGTGGCGTCCGTGGTCGCGCCGGTCGCTCCGGTGGTATCGGGCGCCCGTGGTCGTGGTGCCAAGCCGGCCAAGAAGACGGCTCCGGCAAAGCCGGCCCCGGCCAAGACGGCCGTAGCGAAGGGTCCGGCGCCTGCCGGCAAGAAGGCGACAGCGCCCGCCACCAAGAAGGCGACAGCCAAGGCACCGGCCAAGTCCGCACCAAAGGCCGCGAAAGCCCCTGCCAAGGCGGCAAAGCCGGCGGTGAAGGCTCCGGCCACTGCCGCGAAGAAAGCGGCTGCCAAGGCCCCGGCCAAGAAGGCCGCGAAGAAGCGCTAACATGCTGTTCGGTGCCCCACTGCCGGCCGGGTTTTACGACCGGGATTCGGCAGTGGTGGCCCGCGAGCTCCTCGGCGCTGTTTTGCGGTACGAGGATGAACTGGGAGCAGTCAGTGGCCGGATCGTGGAGACCGAGGCGTACCTCGGACCTCACGATCCGGCTTCGCATTCGGTGGTGGGCCGCACCGCGCGCACCTGGCACATGTTCGGCCCGCCGGGCACAACCTACGTGTATTTCGTATACGGCATGCACTGGTGCGTGAATGCGGTCACTCGCGAAGAGGGCTTCGGCAGCGCCGTGCTCATTCGCGCGCTTGAACCCTTGGAAGGCATTGAGCGCATGCGCGCACGGCGCCCGACCGCGCATCGGGATGCGCAGCTGTGCGACGGGCCGGCGAAGGTGTGCGCGGCGCTCGGCATCGATCGCCGCGTCGATGGCGTGACGCTCACCGGCGGCTCAGCGCTAACGATCCACGCCGGTACGGTGGTGCCGGACGACGAGGTCGTGATCGGCCCACGCATCGGCATCAGTAAGGCGGTGGAGTGGCCGCTGCGGTTTTTACGGCGGAGTAGGGGGTAACCCATAACTCCAAACTTCAACTCACAACGCGAGACTCACGTGAGTGGTGGGTTTTGAGTCAAAGTTTGGGGTCGGGAGTTGATCCTGCACTCCACTCTACACCCTCCGTACCGCTAACAACGTCACATCATCCGCTGCCGGCTCGCCCGCGGCATGCCCGTGCACGGCATCGAGCACCCGGTCGAGCAGCATATCGGCCGTGTCGGCTGGCGCGGTCAGCAGCGCATCCGTCGCGTCGTCGCCGAACAACATCCCGTTTGGCGCACGCGACTCGGTGATGCCATCGGTCAGCACCAGCAGCGTCTCGCCCGGCTCGAGGACGATCGTGCCCGCGGTGAACGGGATCTCCGGCAGCATCCCCACCGCCGGTCCGGTTGGCGGCAGCATGGTGCGTACGGTGCCATTGGCGCGTATTACGCGCGGTGGCTCGTGTCCGCCGTTCACGTAGGCGATCGTGCCGGTGGCCGGATCGAGCGCCCCCAAGAACAGTGTGGCGAACATGTTCGCGCGACCGTGCGTGTTGGCGATGTAATCGTTCGTGACGGTGACGGCGTACAGCACGCGGGACTCCAGCATCTCCACGGTATGCGAACCGATCTGCGATGCGGACACGGCGCGAATCAGTGAACGGAACAGCGCCATGAACAGCGCCGCGCCGACGCCCTTGTCGCACACATCGCCCAGTACGAGCGCCACCGCGCCGTCGGGCAAGCGGAACGCGTCGTAGAAATCACCGCCGACTTCGCGCGCCGGCTCGAAGCGTGCCGCAAACTGATAGCCCGGCACCGTCGGCAAGCTCTCCGGCAGAAAATCACGCTGGATGCGCGCGCCTACTTCGAGCTCCTTCTGCATGCGCTTGGCGCGCGCCTGCTCGCGATCACGCAGTCGCTTCTTCTCGAGCGATGCGCCCACGCGGGCGCGCAGCAGCACGGGATCGAACGGCTTCGGGAGATAGTCTTCCGCCCCCAGTTCGATGCACTTCACGACGGTCTCGAGCTCGGTGTTGGCCGAGATCATGATCACGGGAATGTGCCGCGTACTGACGTTCGCCTTGAGCGCGGTCAGTGCCCCTACGCCATCAAGTACCGGCATCATCACGTCGAGCATAATCAGATCCCACGACGGATCGCTCGTGAGGTCGAGCGCTTCCTGTCCGTCGTTGGCGGTCGTCACGACATGCCCCATCCGCTGCAGGCGACGTGACAGCAGATCGCGGTTCAGTTCCACATCGTCGACTACCATGATCCGTGCGGGAGCCGAACGATCTTCGGTCATCGGATTCGTCACAGGCCGGGCGTCGGAAGCGGGCCAGTCATCGATGCCTGCAGCAAACGTCGCAGGTACGGCAGCTGTTCTTCGGCGGCGCGTTCGCCCTGTTCGATGAGATACGGGATGTGCTGTGTCTCGGTGAGACCGATGTGGCGATCGAGCATGGGCATGATCGGCAGCACTTCGGCGTGGTGCGCCACACTATAGAAGGCAAAGGTGGCGCGAAGCAGGTGGTTGGTCACGATCGTGGACGTCCGCCCCAAGGCATTCACCAGTGAACGAACCTCAGCGTTCATCTGACTTTCGAAGCCCATCGCGAGGATAATGTCGCAGCCTTCCCGGATCGCGACGTCAATCGGTAGCGGGTTCGACGCGCCGCCGTCCACCAGCATGCGGCCATCGACTTCCCAGGCGCGCAGCAGCATCGGGATCGCAATGCTGGCGCGCGTGGCGTCGGTGATGCGTCCCGAATCGAGTACGACTTTTTCTCCCGTACGAAAATCGGTCGCCGACTGCAGCAGCGGAATTTTCGTGTCGGCAAAGGTCCGTTCGCCAAACAACGACTCAAGTACTTTCCACACTTGCCGGTCGTCCACCATGCCCACGCGCTCGTGGTAACCCATGAACATCGGGGCGATCGCGCGCAGTAGGGAGCGATAATGGAGCTTGCTGAAGAGGTCTTTCCACAGCACCAGCGTCTGCCGCTCAATCTCGGCAGCACTGTCGCCGAGCGCGAAGAGTGCGCTGTAAATCGCGCCGCCGCTGCACCCGACCACCACGTCCACCGGAATCTTTTCCCGTTCGAGCACCTTCAGCAGTCCCGTCGCCGCGGTGCATTTGATCCCGCCGGACCCGATCACGAGACCAATACGCGCGCGGCGTTCGCTGAAGTCGCCGAGCGAACGCTCACCGGTGGCGCCGAGTCGAATGGACATCAGCGCGTGTTCATGCGGGCGCCGAGGCTAATAGCCGGCGTAGATACGGGAGCTGGTCGCGCATCGCGGCGTCGCCCTCGTCGATCAGCAGCGGGATCTTCGCCGTGTCGAACAACCGGATACGCTGCGAGAACTGCGGAATCACGGCGATCACTTCGGTGTGATGAGCCAGCCCGTGAAAGGCGAACGATGCCTTGAGCAAGTTGTTGGTCATGATGCTGGTGAGCTGAAACGCGAAGCGTCCGCCAGACGTGACTCGTTCCTGGTAGGGACTGTCGAAGCCCATGGCGATGATCACCTGCGCGCCTTCGCGGATCGCCACGCCGACCGGCAACGGATCCGAGAGGAATCCGTCGATACACAGTCGGCCGTTCACTTCACACGGGGCGAACGCGAACGGAATGGCGATGCTGGCACGTATGGCATCGGCGATGCGCCCTTCACTGATCGTGACCTGCTCGCCGGTCCAGAAATCGGTAGCCGTGATGAAAAGCGGGACCTTGCAGTCGGCAAAGGTGAGATCGCCAAACGCGGTCGTCAGGCGCTCCCGAATCAGGTGGTCCTTCTTGAGGCCGAACCGTTCGGTGAAGCCGAGTAGTTTGGGAAACATCATACGCATCAGGGCGGCGCGGTTGGGCTGCGCCGTGAGGTCGCGGGTCCACATCGAGGTGCTCACCGCCGCCGCTTCGTCCGCGCTTTTGCCCAGCGCGATCGCCGCGGCGTAGATCGATCCGGCACTGCAGCCGACCACGAGGTCGATGCTGATGGACTCCCGCGCCAGGCATCGTTGCAGGCCGATCGCGGCGGCGCATTTTACGCCACCCGCACCGATGACCAGCGCGATTCCGCTTCTGTCCGTGTTCACTTGCTGCCGCCCATATTCGCGAAGCTGGTCACGGCGCCGCTCACCTCCGCGAAGCACTTGAGGATGCTGGTGAATCCGCTCAACTCCAACACCTGCCGCACGTT
>JBBQAK010000209.1:0-6952 GCA_038316215.1 Gemmatimonadales bacterium
GATTACGTGCGCAGCTGGGTCACGATGAGTTGTACCGCCGTGGCACCAGATCGCTCGGGCACCGCCGTGCGCGGCCCCGAAGTCGTGCAGCCCGCCGGCCGCGGCTGGGAGTATGTGCTGGAATCCGACATTGTGAAGAACGCCACCAAGTGGGGCGAGGAAGCGGCCGAGAAGCTCTCGGCCAAGCCAGTCGAGCCGGGACGCTACGACCTCATTCTGCATCCCTCGCAGCTTTTCCTCACTATTCACGAATCGCTCGCGCACCCCACCGAGCTCGATCGCGCGATGGGCTACGAGGCCAACTACGCCGGTACCAGTTTCATGGCGCCGCCGGAGAAGGTGCTCGGCTCGCTCAAGCTCGGCCCACCCATGATGAATCTCGTGGTCAACCGCAACGAAGTCGGTGCGCTGGCCACTATCGGGTACGACGATGACGGTGTGCAGCCCGACACCTTTCACATTGTGAAGGACGGCATTCTCAACGACTACCAAACCACGCGTGAACAGGCGCCCTGGCTGTCGTCGTGGTATGCCAAGAACGGGAAGCCGGTGCGCTCCCATGGCTGCTCGTACGCGCAGAGTTGGGCCGACGTGCAGTTCCAGCGCATGCCCAATGTGTCGCTGCAACCGGGCGCGAAAGACTTGAGCTGGGATGATCTCATCGCCGCCACCGACAAGGGCATCGCCATGATTGGGCGTGCCTCGTACTCCATCGATCAGCAGCGCTACAACGCGCAGTTCGGCGCGCAGCTCTGCTACGAAGTGCGCAAAGGCAAGATCGTAGGCCAGGTGAAAGACGCCGCGTACCAGATGCGCACGCCGGATTTTTGGAACACGCTCGACATGCTTGGCGGCAAGAGCAGCTATGAGTTCGGCGGCACCTTTAACGACGGCAAGGGCCAACCCGGACAGTCCAACGCCGTGAGCCATGGCTGCCCACCAACGCGCTTCAAAAACGCCAACATCATCAACACGGGACGCACGGTATGAGTGAGCCCATGAGCGACACCGTGCGCGACCGCAAGGCCATGGCCGCTATCGGCGTGCTCTCGCGTGATCAAGCGCAGGCGATCGTCGAACGCGCCGTGAAGTTGTCAAAGGCCGACGCCGTGCGCGTGTCGGTGAACAGCGCGCGAGAAACGAATCTGCGCTTCGCCGACAATCAGATGTCGACCTCCGGCGTGACCACCAACAGCACCATCCGCGTGCAAAGCGTGTTCGGCAAACGTAAGGCGAGTGTGGTCACCAACGATCGCAGTGATGACGGGCTGCGGCGCGCCGTTGCACAGTCGGAAGCACTCGCACGTTTGGCCCCAGAGGATCCGGAGTACCTCGGCGAACTCCCGCCGCAAACGTACGCACCGGTGAACGCGTGGTCTGATCGCACCGCCGATCTCTCGGCCGAAGATCGCGCCACGGCCGCCATGACCGCCCTGGCGCCCGCGCGCGCGGCCAAGGATCTCACCGTGGCCGGCTTC
Organism: Gemmatimonadales bacterium; assembly: GCA_038316215.1. GTDB lineage: Bacteria > Gemmatimonadota > Gemmatimonadetes > Gemmatimonadales > Gemmatimonadaceae > Gemmatimonas. Next base: position 1,479 of record JBBQAK010000209.1, read on the forward strand.
ATCATTTGCAACGCCAGCGCCACCGCGATTGGCAATAGCGCAGGCCTGTTCGCGTATCATCGCGGCACGAGCGCCAACTACACGCTCACCGCGCGCACCACCGACGGCACTGGCTCCGGTTGGGTGGGCAGCGAAAGCACCGACTGGAGCGCCATCGACTTCCAGTCGGTGGCCGACCGCGCCATCGACAAGGCGCGTCGTTCACGCAATCCGGTGGGTATCGAGCCCGGCCGATACACCGTGATCTTCGAGCCCGAAGCCACGGCCAACCTCGTGAGCCTCATGGGCGGCGCGTTCCAAGCCCGCTCGGCCGACGAAGGGCGCTCCGCTTTCTCGAAGGCCGGTGGTGGTACGCGAGTCGGCGAGAAGATTGTGGATGAACGCGTGTCGCTCGTCTCCGATCCCGGCGACGCACTCATTCTTGGCTCGCCGTTCGACGGCGAAGGCATGCCCACCGGCAAGCAAACGTGGGTGCAAAACGGCGTGCTGAACTCGCTCGCATACAATCGCTTCTGGGCCAACAAGCAGGGCAAGACGGCAACCGGCGGCGCGCAGTCGCTGCGCATGGCTAGCGGGAAGGACACCATCGAGTCAATGATCGCCAGCACCACCCGCGGTGTGCTCGTTACACGGTTGTGGTATTTGCGTCCACTCGACGCGCGCACGCTGATGTACACGGGCCTCACGCGCGACGGCACCTTCCTGATCGAGAACGGCAAGATCGCGCGCTCCATCAAGAACTTCCGCTTCAACGATTCGCCGTTGTTCATGCTGAACAATCTCGAAGGCGTGGGCGCCGCCGTGCGGACCGCCGGCGGTGAAGGTGGTCCGGGTGTCGCGATGCCGCCCATCAAGGTGCGCGACTTCAACTTCTCGAGTTCGTCGGACGCCGTATGAACGATCCACGACGCGCGCGCCGCATTCAACTCTCGGTGCGCGCCGTGGTGGTGCTGCTTGTGGTGTGGTCGGTGTTTAGAGCGGGACCACAGCCCAGTGTAGACTGGAATCCGCCCGCGACGTATCCGCTGGCCGTGCGCGTCGTCGAGTCGCCGCTCCCTCGCGCACTTGCCGAGTTCCCATCATGGTTCGCTGCGCAGGAGCGTGCGGCTGGCGTCACCGACGCGGACGTCGCGAAACGCGTCGTCTTCGCCGACAACGCGCATCCGGCAAAGACACCATGGAGCGTAGTGTATCTGCACGGTTTCTCCGCCACACGACAGGAAACTGCGCCCCTCAGCGAAGAGGTGGCGCGGGCGCTTGGCGCCAACCTCTACGAGACACGCCTTCGCGGTCACGGCTTACCCGGCGACTCGCTGGCCAACGTGGAGGCGCGCGACTGGATGCTTGATGCCGCCTTCGCGCTTGACGTGGCCCTGCGGCTAGGCGACTCCGTGCTGGTGATCGGCACCAGCACCGGCGGCACACTTGGCGCCCTGCTCGCCACACTTCCAAAGCCCGCGCGCTTGGGCCTGCATGGGCTCGTGCTGATTTCGCCCAACTTCGGTCCCAAGGATCCCATGGCGGGGTTGCTCACCCTACCGTGGGCGCAGACGATCCTGCCGCGTTTCATTCCCGAGCGCCAGTGGATCGCGAAGAACGACGAGCAGAAACGCTTCTGGACCATGCGGTATCCGTCGACCGCATTGTTCCCGATGCAAGCACTCGTCGAGTATGTCCGCGCCCTCCCGCTCACTGGCTACGACGTACGCACACTCGCCTTCTACAACGCGGCGGATGACGTGGTCGATGCCACGCGCACGACGCGCTGGCTCGACGCACTCGATGCCGAGGGACGTGTGAAATCAGAGCGCGTCCTTGTGACGCCAATTCAAGGTGAAGACGGCCACGTCATTGCCGGCCGCATCGTGGCACCGAGTCAGACTGCGACCTTTCGCGATCGCATCGTGGCGTTCATCAGGCAATAGACGGCGCCGCGGCGGGCCACACGCGACTACGCGCCGTACTTCCAGTTTCGCGCCTTGCCTTCGGCGATCATAGCGATCGCCTGCTCCGCCCGCTTCGTTTTCGTCTCCATGCGCTTCGCCTCGGCGATCCACTCGCAGTACTCGCGCCGATGCGACGGACTGGACGCCTCGAAGGCGGCCTTGGCCCCCGCGTTACGGGCCAGCGCTGCGGCCAACTCAGGTGGCACGACGACCGGCTTCACGGCGGCCCCTTTCTTCGCCGCCGGTCGCGACCGCTTTACTCCGGCGTCGTTCAGCGCCATCGCTTTCTTGATGTACTTCTTGAGCGTGGTCTTGTTCGGCAGATCCTTCACGCTCGTGATCCGGCCGAACTGACCCATTGCCTGCTCGCGCATGTCGTCGCTCAGTTCCTCGCCGTGCACCTGACGACCGAGCCAGAAGGTGAGCGCACAGTGCGCCTTGAACGACGCCGTACTGCACATCATGCCGTGGTAATCAAAGTGCGGGAATCCCCACTTGATCGTTTCCGCTACCGCGGGGCAGGCCTCATGAACAACCGTCCGAATATGCTCGAGAATAGGCTGGGCGAACGGTGCTGACTTTGTGATATAGGCATCGATGCGGGGATCGCGGGTTCCCATATAGAGAGCTCCAGAGCCGATAGGTCAGAACGCGTAGAACGCCGTTGACAATTCTGTGCGGGGCGCGGAGCGTTAGCAAATGGACAGTGGCAATATCGGCTTCATTTTCATCATCGTGCTCTTGGCCATCGGGTTCCGGCTGGTCGCCGACCGATGGGACCGTGAGCGTATTCAGCAGTACGTCGCCGAGCGCGGTGGGACCGTGAACGACATCACGTGGCAGCCGTTCGGCCGCGGCTGGTTTGGCGAGAAGGGAGATCGGATTTACGAAGTGGACTACACCGACGGCGACGGCGCCACACATAGTGCCTCATGCAAAACCAGCATGTTCAGCAGTGTGTACTTCACTGACGACCGCACCACGTCAGGCGTGCGGCCACTCGCCATCACACGCGCCGACCGTGAAGTTGCATCATTGGAGCGCGAAAATCAGCGGCTGCGCGCGGAGATCGAACGGCTCAAGAATCGCGGAGTCTGATCAACCCTTCCTGCGCCACCGACGCCACCAGTATGCCGTCCTGCGTGAAGATCTCGCCGCGCACAAACCCGCGCGCGCCAGCGGCGGCCGTGCTTTCCATGCTGTACAGCAACCACTCGTCGCAGCGGAACGGTCGATGCATCCACAGCGTGTGGTCGAGCGACGCGAGCTGCAGCCGCGGATCGCGATACGACACCTGGTGCGGCAGCAGCGCCGTCGGCAGGAATCCGTAGTCGGAGGCGTAAGCCAGAATCGCCTGATGCGTGATCTGATCGTCGGGCAGCGTTTCGATCACGCGGAACCACACGAAGCGCTTCGCGTCACGCGACTCGTCCGTACCCGGCACATGGGAAGTGAATGAACGGAAGTCGATCGGACGATCCTGCGTGAGCACGGTGCGTAGCTCGGGCGGCAGGACCTCGGCCTGCTCTCGGATCTGGTCGAGCTCCGGCATCAGATCTTCCGGCGGCGGCACGTCAGGCATCCGGCTCTGATGTTCGAGGCCGTCGACCTGGACGTGAAAGGAGGCTGACAGATGGAAGATGGCCTCGCCATGCTGAATCGCCGTGACCCGGCGGCTGGTGAAGCTGCCGCCGTCCCGCGGGCGGTCCACGAAGAAGACAATCGGCGCTTTCAGGTCGCCGGCGCGCAGGAAGTAGCCATGCACCGAGTGGGCTTCCCGCGGCCCGTCTACGGTACGACGGGCGGCGACCAGCGCCTGTGCGAACACCTGCCCGCCGAACACGCGACCGGTGCCGAGATCGCGGTTTTGGCCACGATAGATATTGACCTCGAGCTTCTCGAGCTCGAGTAACGACAGCAGATCTTTGACAACGCTCATACCCGGAAATATGCGCATGAGTTGTGGCCGACGCGACGCGGCGGTAGCATGGGCCCATGAATCGTGCGCTTCGTTCCGTGCTGTTCGTGCTCGTCAGCGCGATCGCCGCCTGGATGCTCGCCCGCCCCAAGGGGGCATCGCCACCGACGACACCAGCATCGGCGTCCGCACCGGCCGCGGCACCGGCCGCGGCACCGGCCGCGGCACCGTCCGCGGCGCCTCGAGCAGCGTCGCCATCCGGCCGCGTGGGATTCCGCTCCACCGCACGGCTGGTCGAACACTATGCGAAGCACGGACGGGAGTTCGGGACGATTTCGCAAGCCCAGTATCTCCAGCTGGCGCAACAACTGCGTGATGCACCCGTGGGCGGGGACATCGTCGAAGTGGTTCGGACATCAGACGGCGTCATCTCTCGCTTTGACCGGGGCAGCGGGGCGTTCTTGGCGGCCGACGCTGATGGTACAATCCGCACGTTTTTCAAACCCAACGACGGGGAAGCGTATTTCCGTCGTCAGGCCCGCCGCTCCCCCCGATCCTGAACCAGTCGATGATCAGTGCCGAGCAGCTCCTGAAGCAGTGGGCCCGTACGGTGGACGAGGTGGAGCACGGCTACGCGCTCACGTACGAGGACTACCTGAATGATCTGGACGTCCGGCGGTCCCTCGACGTCGACGCCCTGCCGCAGACCGCCCGGGAGTGCCTCGCGGCCATCGACGCACGGTTCCAGGACGCCACGTTTCCCTCCGGGGAGTGCGTTTGGGGAGTAGAGAACGAAGAGGCCGAGGGATGGGACCGGGTGACCCATTGGTATTACTGGCGGCTGCCGACTCACCCCGGACCGGCCTTTCACGACGAATAAGTGATTAGCTTTCAGGGCTATGTCCCAAAGTCCTGACCCCGTGGAATCCAGTCTCAGCCTGTCCCAGCGCGTGCTCGCCGCGACGGAGCTGCTCGAACAGTTCGCCGTTAACCGGGCCGAACTGCTCGATCTCTCCGAAGACGATCGCACCCGCCTGCTGAAGGCGGCCGGCGAGGTCTCGCGCCCCGACGCCATCCTGCGCCGCCAAATGGTGAAGGCCACCAAGCGCATGAAGCGGGTCGAGAAAACGATTCGCGTGCACGAAGCTGAGTCGCAGTTGCAGGAAACCGGCATTCGCCGTCTCCGTCGGCAAACGGTGTTCACCACGCCCAACTATCTGTTGCCGGCGTCGGACGAGCAGACCACGGTCGAGACGGAGCCCGACTTTCGCGAGGCGCTGGAAGACCAGCATTGCTATGTGTGCAAGCGCAAATTCACCGTGCTGCACCACTTCTACGACCAGCTCTGCCCCGCCTGCGCCGAGTTCAACTACCGCAAGCGCGGCGAGTTAGCCGACCTCACCGGACGCACCGCGCTGCTCACCGGCGGCCGCGTAAAAATCGGTTATCAGGCCGGTATCAAGCTGCTCCGCTCGGGCGCGCATCTCATCGTGACCACGCGCTTCCCGCGTGACTCCGCCGCGCGCTATGCCGCCGAACCCGACTTCGAGCAGTGGGCGCATCGCCTTGAGATCTTCGGGCTCGACCTGCGTCACACGCCGAGCGTGGAG
>JBBQAK010000333.1:0-4567 GCA_038316215.1 Gemmatimonadales bacterium
GAGGATATTCTGTCGGTCGGCCGCAATCGGCGCGTTATCGCCATCGCGCAGCGAGTCGACGGCCACGCGAAACGCCGGCGCGCTCTTTGTGCCGACGTTGCGCCAGGCACGGATGTAACTCGTTGGCGACTCGCTGAGCAGATCGATCCGTCCGTCACCATCGAGATCGACGAAGCGATACCACTCACCGACCGGCAGATCAAGAAATCGGTCCGAGCGCCACACCAAGCGGCCGTTCACGTTCTCGAAATGCATCAGCGACGACGACCGCTCCTGCACGAAGACATCGAGATCGCCGTCGCCGTCGATGTCGACCATCTGCGGGCGCGGCACGTCGAATCCTCCGAGAAACGCCTCCGGCAACGCTACACCGTCGCGATCGATCACCGGGAACGGCGCGACACGCCGGACGAACGTGGATTGCGCCTGCACCCCGTTCGTCACGCACGTGACGGCGAGCAGCAGTGCGCCAACTGCCACGAGTGCGGTGCCGCGTGTGCTCATCGCGCGCCCGCCGCGCCCATGCCCGTTGGTCCGGCCCCGAGCATCAGCGTGCTGTGCACGGCGCCGGAGCGCAGGTCGAAGATCGTGAGCCACCCGTCCGTCATGTGCTCCTGCGCTCCCATGCCGTGCATGTCATGTCCGCTCTGTCCGGGCGCCATCGCACCGGTATTCTGACTCACCACGAACGCGTATCGCCCATCGCGGCGCAGGAGCATGCTGTACGGCTGCGCCAGACGTCCGGAGAGCGTACGCACCACCGTCCCCGACGCGAGGTCCACATCGGCGATCGCATTCTTCGTGAGCAGCGTGACGAGTACGTGCTTGCCGTCCGGCGTGAAGCGAGGCTCCCATGGCTTACCCTCAAGGGCGATCTCGCGCACTGGCTGCAGCGGTGGTGGCCGCCGCAGATCAAACACCAGCAGCGAATTCGACAACTCACCCGCCGACACCATCGTCTGCCCATCGGGGCTCAGGGCGAACGTGACGAGCGAACGCGGAATGCCGGGAATCACCGACAGGGTCACACGGCCCGTCGCGATCTCCACCGAGGCGATACGATTCTCGGCCAGCGATGCCGTATGCACGAAGCGACCATCGTTGCTACTGGCCAGCGCATGCGGTCGCGGCATCACGATCTCCTGCTCATCGACCAGCGTAAACGCAGAACGCACAATCACGCCAAGTGACTTGGGAGGATTCACCGCCGTCATCGAACGCCCCACGTACAGCGAGTCGTGCACGGGATCGAGCGACAACAATCCCGGCGTCTCCAGTTTCACCTGCGCCAGCAAACGATTCGCACGATCGAACTTGAGCACGCGACCATCGCCGATCAGCGAGACATACCAGTAGGCGCCGTTTTCCTCCACCACGACATGATGCGGCTTCGCATTCGCCGAAAAGCCGAGGGTGCGCAGGTCAAGCACCGTGTCGATGGCCAGACGGGCCTGATCGACCACCGTGATCGACGCACCCGACTGGTTCACGATATAAAGCTTGTCGCCACGATCGGCGCTCCGACGCGGTACGTAGCACGCACTAGCGGCCACACCACAGATCGCCGCCAGCACGAGGACCTGACGCACTGCGCGCATCAGGGAACCACTTTGCGCGACATGTCGCGCACGAAGAACACGCCTTCTCCGATGCTCGTGACTACGATCGCGCCGCTCTTGAAGTACGGGTACACGCTCCACGCGCCGGCGAAGCTCGGCGTGCCGTCGTCACCGGGAAACGTATCCATGAAGCCGACTTCTTTCGGGTTGCGCGGATCGCTGACATCGAGAATCCGCAGACCCGAGGTGTAGTTCGCCTGATACATGCGGTCGCCCTTCACGTACAGGTTGTGGTCGATCGCCTTCGACGTGCCGACATGCTCCTTCACGAGAATCGGATCGGAGAGATCGGCGAGATCCCACACCAGCGTCCGCGTGCCCTTCGCCGCCTCGCCCTTACCCGTCGATTCGTCACCTTCGTCATTCAGGTACAGAAAACGATGGTCGTCGGTGAGCCACGCCTGGTGTGCGTAGGCAACGTTCGGATAACTCGCCCGTGAAATGGCGACCGGGTTTTTCTTGTCGGTGAGGTCCGCAATGCTGATCGCGTTCTCGTTCGAACCAACGCAGATCTCCTTGCCCGTATACTTCGCGTCGGGCCCGTGATACACCACGCACTGCGCATCATGCGAGTAGCCCGTACCGGCGGAGCCCGTCTTCGGATCACCAAAACAGCCGGCGAACTTCGGCTTCTTGGGGGTCCGCACATCGATCATGTGGTAGCCACCGCCGCATGTTTCGCCGCCGCCGGAATTGCCGACCGTGTACATGAAGCCGGTCTCTTCGTTCGCGACGATGTTATGCGCGCTGTTGATGCGATCGTACGTGACATCGGGCTTGAACACTTCGGGTGTCTTCACCGTGCGCAAGCGCGTCATGTCGAATACCTGCATGCCGTGCTCGGCCGCGTTGTCAGACACGATGAACACGTGATCCTTGTACACCTTCATGTCGCGCCACGCCGAGGACGGCGAACCCTTGGTCTTCGGCAGATTGCCGAGGTAGCGCGGGTTGACAGGGTCGGTCACGTCGACGAACGACGTGCCGTCTGTGCGACCGAGGATCGCGATCTCGCGCTTCGTGACCGGATCGGTCCAACCCCAGTTGTCGTTCATGTTCGTGCCACGCTTGCCGCCGATCGCCGAAATCGGCAGAAACGACATCAGGCCGGTGTTCCCGCATTCGAAGGCGCTGGCTTTGCCGTCCTTGCCGCACTGCACTTCCTTCCCTTTCACCGCGCTATACGTCTTGCTTGGCGTAACGGGGAAGAGCACGCCCTTCGACGTCCAGGCACCTGCCGCGGAGCGCTCGAGGAACATCACGCTACCGGCGGCGCCGGCGTCGTTCGGCATGCCGACCACGGCCGAATTGCCCGACACGGCCACCGCCGCACCGAAGGCCGCTCCCGGCTCGATGTCCGGCGTCGTGAGCTGATTCATCGACCACGCGCCTTCGGCGTTCTGACGCAGGCGCTGGATCGCGCCGGTGTTCCGGTCGGAACTCGGCGCCGTGAGCCAGAGCTCGTTGCCGGCGCGCACGATCGCCGTTCCGAGCCGGGCCGGGCCGAACGTGAACTGCGTGAACGACTGCCGCTCACGCCAGATCTCGGCGATCTCGCTTTAATCGAAGATCGTGACCAAGCCAGCGGCGGCATTACCTCCCATGCCAACGACCGGCAGCGCGCCCGGTGCGCCGACCGCGAGGCGCGTGCCGCTGAGCTGTACCGACTGGCCGAAGCGCGCGTTCTCGGCGCCGCGGGCCGACACGACAAGGGCCTCCTGCTTCCAGTCGCCGTCGCTCTGGCGTCGATACACGAACACGCCGCCACGCCGTGTCGCTCGTGCCGGCGCACCGATCGCCATGCGATCGCCATCGATCGTGATCGACGTGCCGAAGGCGTCATTGACCTCGGTCCCTTCACCGGCCATGCGCGCGATCGCTTCATAGCTGCCGCTCGCCGTTTTGCGGAACACGTGAACCGCGCCCGCTCCTTCACCAGGGGCGCCGACATAGACCCGGTCCCCCTCGAACACGATCGTGCTTCCAAAGGCAGCGCGCGCCGCGCGGCTCGGCGCCTGCACGACGCCGCTGTGCGTCCACGCACCAGCGGCCGACTTGCGGTACACATGCACCGTACCGCGGGTGCTGTCGGCAGCGGTGCCGCTTTGATAGACCAGCAACGACGTGCCATCGGTGGCGAGCACGGCGCCGAAGCCGTCATTCGGTGCGGTCGTCGGGGCGTGCAACGTACCCGATGGGCGCCAACCCGACGCCGACCGCGTGTAGATGTGCACCGTGCCGGGCTCCTGACCGCGCGGCTCGCCGACAAAGGCGATGTTCCCGTTCATGGCGACCGACGCACCAAAAATCATGCGCGCTGGCGCGTCGGTGGTGGTGTGCATCGCGACGGCGTTCCGCGAGATGGAATCGGACGCGGTGGCGGCGGACAAGGTCGCCGGACAGGCAAGGCAGGCGAGCCAGAGAGACAGTCGCATTGTTGGGCAGGTTGAGGGGACACGGGCAACTGCCCGCAAAGAGAGCACCGTGCGGTCAGCGGCGCAAACGGGAGGCCGCGGCGTGCAGCGGGTAGTCGTACGCCATGACCCCGGTGACCGCGCCTCGCGCGGCATCCCGTCAAGCGATCAGGCGCGCAGCTTCTCCAGGAGGTAACCCAGCGCATTGACGCCCTGTGACCACGCCAACAGTGCCACCTGGAGAACCGGTCTGCGCGTGCGTCCACGGCGCAGGGGAAACGTGAGCAGCCCAACGTAGAACCCCGGGGTCTCGGTTTGCCGCACGCCGGCGTTCCGTCGCTCGCGCGCCTGATGAAACGTCCACGCGCCGCGCCCATAATTCAGATGTTGACGCGTGAAGCTGCGAAAGCTCATCACATGATGATGCTGCACGAGTGCCGCACGCACGTACACGTGCGGCCAGCCAGCCGCGTGCCAACGGTCAGTCAGATCACGATCCTCACCAGCCGGCAACCGAAAGCTGGTATCGAAACC
>JBBQAK010000395.1:0-3752 GCA_038316215.1 Gemmatimonadales bacterium
ATGACCCACGTCAACCTCAACGATGGAACAGTCGAAGGACTACGCCACCGGACGTTGCCGATCTTCGCTGTTCAGTTCCATCCGGAAGCGGCCCCGGGACCGCACGATGCGGTTCCCTTGTTCGATCAGTTTCTCGAAGCCCTGAGAAATCGTCATCAGTGAAGTGACCCAAACGCTTGACTGATAAGCACTAAGGTCATACGTTCGCTTTCTTCGCTTGATCTTCGATGCGTGCCGGACGCCCCCGGAAACTGGGACGGCACGTTGACCCCTTGGTAGAGTCCATGACGAAAGCCGATCTGGTTGAGAACGTCACGGCGCGTATTGCGCGGACGGCCGGACCGACCATCTCCAAAAAGGATTGTGCGCGGGTTGTCGACGCCTTCCTCGATGCGATCAAGGAAGCCCTTCAGGAGCAGAAAAATATCGAAGTACGTGGTTTCGGCACGTTTAAGATCCGGCAGCGGAAGACGCGCATGGCGCGCAATCCGCGCACCGGCTCGCCGGTCGAGGTGTCGGCGCGTCCAGTCCCGGTGTTCAAGCCCAGCAAGGAGCTGCGCGCTATGGTGGCGGGCGTTGACGAAAGCATGCTTGAGGACGACGACGAGATGAACGAGGCGTAGTCGGCACCGTTGTGCCTGCCATGCTGCAACGCCCCGCCGCGCGTCACGCGAGCGGGGCGTCAGTGTTTCGGAACACGATGGAACCGAACGGCGCTCCATCGGCTACCTTGCATGCGCCATGAGTATTCCTGTTCTTCTTTTCGCGTCCTACGCCGATGCCTTCGGCGCCCGTCGCCTCGAAGTGCCCCTCGACGCGCCGTGTCGGGTTGCCGATCTCGTGCGGGTCATCCGAACGATGCCTGGCGGGGACCGTCTTCCGGCCGCGCCGCTGGTCGCGGTAAATCGCACCTGGGTGCACGAGGATGATGCCGTCGCGGTCGGCGACGAGGTCGCGCTCATTCCGCCCGTGGCGGGCGGATGACGGTGTCCGCGAGTGACGTGTTGCATGTGGCCATCGTGAACGCGCCCATCGATGTCGGTGCCCTGTTGTCGCGGGCGCAGGCTCCCGGCGTTGGTGCGGTGTCGTTGTTCCTCGGCACCGTTCGCGACCTGAACGACGGGCGACCGGTCAGCGGTATGGAATACGAAGCCTATGAGTCGATGGCTGAGTCGGAACTGCGGGCCATCGCCGACGAGACCTGCAGGCGCATTGCCGGCTTGCGGCTGGTGGTCGAGCATCGCGTGGGCACGCTCGACATCGGAGAGGCCAGTGTGGCCATCGTGGCCGCGCATGCGCACCGTGCGCAGGCCATGGACGGTGCGCGCGAGGTCATCGAAGCACTCAAGCGACGTGTGCCGATCTGGAAGCGCGAGCACTATCTGAGCGGAGATCGCGAATGGATCGATCCAACCAAGGTGAAGACATGACGCTTCCGGCCGCTCCCGTTGCGCCGGTCCTCGGCGAATCGCACGATCAGTTCGGTCGGAAAATCGAGTACCTACGTATATCGGTGACCGATCGCTGCAATTTCCGGTGCCAGTATTGCATGCCACTGGAAGGTCTCCCGTGGCTGCCCAAGGCGGAGATTCTGCGGTACGAGGAGATTGCCGATGTCGTGCGTCAGCTCGCCCCGATGGGCCTCCGACGGCTGCGCATAACCGGAGGCGAACCGACGATCCGGCCACAACTTGCGACGCTCGTGCGGATGTTGCGTGACATCCCCGGCATCGAGGATATCGCGCTCTCAACGAATGGCGTGAAGCTGCCCATGATGGCGGCGGAACTCGCCGATGCTGGTCTTGATCGGGTAAATATCAGCGCCGATTCGCTGCGTCCCGAGCGTGTAGTGAAGATTGCGCGACGGGATCTGCAGTTCGATCTCGTTGCCTCGGCACGGGCTGCGCAGGCCGCCGGTCTCGGCCCGATCAAGATCAATGTCGTGGTCATGCGTGGGATCAACGACGACGAGATCGCCGATTTCGCCGCACTCACGCGGGACAATCCGTGGCACGTGCGGTTCATCGAGCTCATGCCGGTGGGCGAGTTGCGCGAGTTGACGTTCGATCATGTTGTCCCGACGGACGAAGTGCTGTCGCGTATTCGTGCGGTCGATGCGTTGGAGCCCGACGTTGGCCCGCCGCGCGGGAACGGTCCTGCCGTGTACTATCGTTATCCCCATGCCGCCGGTACGGTCGGAGTGATTACGCCGATGACGCACACGTATTGCGAGCGGTGCAACCGCGTGCGTTTGACGGCTGACGGGCGTTTGCGTACCTGTCTGTTCGGTGACCATGAAGTCATGCTGCGCGAGGCGATCCGAAGCGGCAGGCCGCTTGCGCCGCTGTTTCTGCAAGCGCTGGCGGAGAAGCCGAAGGCGCATGAGCTGCTGCAGATGCGCGTGGGCGGTCTCCGGGCGCTCAGTCAGGTGGGCGGTTGATTGCGTCTCGGCGGACCGGTTGGCGGCCCAGTGCGTAACGAGCGCGACGGTTCGTGTTGCTCGTGTCGCTGCAGCCCTCTATGTTGCCAGAGCTCCTTTGTTCGCGGCGACGATGTGTGGCTAACCGTCTAATGGCGATTTAGCCCGCGCGTCGCTCCTCCGCATCATTCAACTTCGCTCGGACACCCGTTCGGAGAACCGGCACAACATGGTCAACAAGATCACGGTCGTTGGCGCGGGCAATGTCGGCGCCACGACGGCGCAGCGCATCGCCGAAAAGTCGCTTGGACGCACAGTGGTGATGGTCGACGTCGTCGAGGGCATCCCGCAGGGCAAGGCGCTCGACCAGTGGGAGTCGGCGCCTGTCGACGGCTTCGACACGCGCGTCATCGGCGCGAACGGCTACGAGGAAACGGCCGGGTCGGACATTGTCGTCATCACGGCAGGTATCGCCCGCAAGCCGGGCATGTCGCGTGACGATCTGCTGAACACGAACGCGGGCATCGTCAAGTCGGTGTCGGAGCAAATCAAGGCCACGTCGCCCAACGCGATCGTGATCGTGGTCTCGAACCCGCTCGACGTGATGTGCTACGTCGCGAAGCAGGTCACCGGGTTTCCGCGCGAACGCGTGATTGGTATGGCCGGTGTGCTCGACACGGCGCGCTATCGGTCGTTCATTGCCGAAGCGCTCGACGTGTCGGTGCGCGACATTCAGGCCATGGTGCTTGGTGGACACGGAGACACGATGGTGCCGCTCATCTCGTACACCACGGTCAGCGGCATCCCGGTCACGCAGCTTATGCCGCGTGAGCAGCTCGATGCGATCGTGCAGCGCGCGCGCGATGGCGGCGCCGAAATCGTGAAGTACCTGAAGACGGGCTCGGCGTATTATGCGCCCTCGGCGGGTGCCGTCGAGATGGTCGAGGCGATCGTGCACGATCGCAAGCGTATCCTGCCATGTGCCGCGTGGCTTGAAGGCGAGTACGGGCTGTCCGGGTTGTTCCTTGGCGTGCCTTGCAAGCTCGGTCGTAACGGTCTCGAGAAGATTCTCGAAATCGACCTCACCGACGACGAGCGCGCCGCGCTCGAGCGCTCCGCACAGGCCGTGCGCGAGCCGATGTCGGTGATCTCCCTCTGATTTTGACGAGACCGGCGCGATCACCACGGTGAGCGCGCCGGTTTCTTCTTCAGCCCCTGCCTATGTACGTCCTCTCACGTTTCTGGCAAAGCACGATCGGCAAGAAGATCGTGATGGCGGTGACCGGGATCATCGGGATCCTGTTCGTCATCGGCCATATGACCGGCAATCTGC
>JBBQAK010000240.1:0-6209 GCA_038316215.1 Gemmatimonadales bacterium
CAAGGGCTTCCGCATGCTCGAGGCGTTGGTGATCGGGCTGATCGCAGTCGTGGGTGGGTGTTTTCTGTTCGAACTCTTCATCTCGCGGCCGGATATGGGCGAGGTGGCCCGTGGGTTCGTGCCGACGACGCAGATTTTCACTAATCCCGAGATGCTGTATATCGCGATCGGCATTCTCGGGGCCACCGTGATGCCGCACAACCTGTATCTGCACTCGTCGATCGTGCAGACGCGGAAGTACGAGGAGACGTCCGAAGGCAAGCGGGAAGCAGTGCGCTTTGCGTTCATCGATTCCACGATCGCGCTCAGCTTCGCCTTGTTCATCAATGCCGCCATCCTGATCGTGGCGGCCGCGACTTTCCATACCAGCGGCAACAGCGAAGTCGCGGAGATCCAGGATGCGTACAAGCTGCTCACGCCGCTGCTCGGCGTCGCCGGAGCGAGTACCATGTTCGCGCTCGCCTTGCTTGCGTCGGGACAGAACTCTACGCTCACCGGGACGTTAGCGGGCCAGATCGTCATGGAAGGTTTTTTGAACCTTCGTATTCGTCCCTGGCTCCGCCGGTTGATCACTCGGGCCATCGCGATCGTGCCGGCGGCGGTCGTCGCGATAGTTTATGGTGAGAGCGGCACGGCCAGACTGCTGGTTTTCAGCCAGGTCATCCTCTCGCTCCAACTGTCCTTCGCGGTGTTCCCGCTCGTGCGCTTCACCTCCGACCGCGAGAAAATGGGTGAATTCGTGAACTCGATGGGATTGCGTGTCACGGCGTATGTGGTTGCCGCCGTGATCGCGACCCTGAATATCTGGCTGCTCGTGCAGACCGTTCGCGAGTGGGTCGCCTGATGTATCGTCGCATTCTTGTGCCGCTCGAGCACTCCGCGTACGATCAGGTCATTCTCGCGCACGTGCGGCAACTGGCGCAGCTGTGCTCGTCGTCCCTCGTGCTGATCCACGTGGCCGACGGTTGGGCCGCCCGACACCAGCGTTCGCTCAAGCTGCGCGAATCGGAAGAAATGCGACTGGACCGCGAGTACATCGAAGCCGTCTGCGCTTCGTTGCGCGCAGACGGCTTCGAAACCGAATCGATTCTCGCTGGTGGTGATCCCGCCGGCGAGATCACGGCAGCGGCCGAGCGCGAGCAGTGCGATCTGATCGCGATGGCCGTGCATGGCCACAAAGGGATCCAGGACGTGATCTATGGCACGACCGCGAACACCGTTCGCCACCGGACGATGGTGCCCGTTCTCATGGTCAGGGGTCCCGTTCGCATCGTTTCCCGCTGATCTTTGAACATGAACGCCCGCCACGCAGTTTCGCCCAATGCAGGCTCGCCCGAGGTTCCTCCGCCCGCGCTGACCGAGCCAGTGGAGGATTACCTCAAGGCGATCTACGAGCTCGAGAGCCGATTCGGTGCCGCCGCCACCAGTGATGTGGCGAACGCCCTCGACGTGGCACCGGCCTCGGTCACGGGCATGGTGCGTCGGCTGGCCACGCAGGGCTACCTCGATCACGTGCCGTACCGTGGGGTGCAGCTGACCGCGCGTGGACGACAGGCCGCGCTGCGCACCATCCGCCGTCATCGCATTCTCGAATCGTATCTCACCGGTGTGCTGGGCTATCCGTGGGATCGTGTGCACGACGAAGCGGAGCGACTCGAGCATGCCGCGTCGGACGATCTCATTGAGCGTATGGCGGCCGCGCTGGGGCACCCGACGGCCGATCCCCATGGCGCGCCAATACCGTCGGTCGACGGCATCGTTGAGGAACAGCCGCATCGCACTCTTGCCGAGCTGCCGGTGGGCGAAACAGCGCGTATGCTGCGCGTGAGTGATAAGAATCCGTCGCTGCTGCGTTATCTCGCCGAAATCTCCCTGCAGCCGGGCGCGGAGGTCACGATGGTCTCCCGCGCTCCGTTCGACGGACCGCTCACGTTGCGAATTGGGAAGACCGAGCCCGTCGTGGGACCCAATCTGGCCGCTCAGGTATTGGTGGAAGCGATGCCCTCTCCTGATCCACGCCCCGCTGATGCTCCTCGTTCTCACACCGCTGCTGCCGCTTCCAAACCGAAATCGCGAAAGCCGACCACCCGTTGAGCGGCCGCCGGTGACGCGGGGTTTCGCGATCGCCGTGGCGATCGTGTGCGCGCTCAGTGCGGTCGGCGCGACTCCACTCGCCGCGCAACGCGATCCGGCGCAACGCGATCCGGCGCAACGCGGGATCGCCATCGATGCGCGAATGGCCGAGGATCTCGGACTGGCCGTAGGCGCGCGCGTCCGGATTTCGGCGAAACCGGGTGAACCGGGCGAGAGCGCCACGATCGCGGCGATTTACGAGCGGAAAGCCGACCCGGCCGAAGTCGCGCGTCGCGAGTATCGCGTGCGACTCCATCTCGATCACCTGCAGCGGCTCATGGAACTCGACGATCGCGTGGACCGCTTCGCCGTCGGCACGCGAGTCGGGGAGTCGATCGACTCGGCCTTGGCACGCATCAACCACGTGGCCTTCGGATTTCGGGCCCACAAGTCACGCGACGTCGCGGTGCAGAGTTCGCGAACCTTTCGCGTGGTCGAGCGATTTCACACCGCGATCGGCATAATCACGGTCGTCGCCAGTGCGGTGTTCCTGCTCTGCCTGCTGTTGCTCAGCGTCGAAGAACGTAAGCGGGACATCGCGGCACTCCGTCTGATGGGAATTTCTCGCGCCACCGTGGTGCGTGCCATCGTGATCGAAGCGGCCATCGTGTCGCTCATCGGGAGCGTGATCGGCGCCGGCATCGGGTGGATCGCCTCGCTCATCGTGAACGCACACTTTCAGGAGTTGTACCGCACGCCGCTCGTGTTCGCGCTCGTCACGCCGGAGATCTTTGCGTTCGCCACGGGGCTCTCGCTTGTGCTCGGAATCGGCTCGGGCGCTGCTGCCGGCTGGCGACTGGTGCAGTCGTCGCCCCTGTCGCTGATGGGGCGCTAGGCGATGCGATTCATGATGGCGTGGGCCACACTGCGTCGGCATCCGGCCCGCACCACGCTGGCCATGCTCGGCATCGCGGTCGCGGCGGCCCTGCTGCTCGACATGGTGATGCTGGCGACCGGCATGAGCGAATCGTTCCGCTCGCTCTTACTCACGCGGGGCTATCAGCTGCGCGTGTCGCCAAAGGGGACGTTACCCTTCGATAGCGAAGCCACCATTGACGGCGCCGGCGCGATCGTGCGCGCGCTGCGCGCCAATCCCGACATCAAGGCCGTCAGCCCCACGCTTGGCGCCACACTCACGATCGACGGTAGTCGAATCCCGTCGGCCTTCACGCTCGGGCTCGAGCGCGACGTGCAGGGTGATTACACCCTCGAAGCCGGCGCGGACATCACGCGCGCCGATACCGGGTCCGCTGCGCCGCTGCCACGGATTGTCGTGAGTCAGACGTTCTTGACACGTGCAGGGCATGCCATTGGCGATACGATCATGATCTCCTCGGGACTCGATGCGCAGTTGCGCACCGCGGCGCGATCGAGTCGCGTCGTGATTGGCGGCATGGGACGCTTTATCTACGTACCAGGTGAAACGCCGGTGATCGCGCTCGATCTCGCCCTGCTGCGTCAGTTGCTTGGACCGAGTTACCGAGACCGGATGTCGCTAGCGATGGCCGAGTCCCGGCGCAGCGATTCCGCGTCGGTGGAAGCCGTGCGCGTGTGGATCGCGACCACGCAGCCGCGTGTGACCGCCATCTCGACGGAAACGGCAATCCGTCAGGTGGAAGAGCGTTTATCGTATTTCCGACAGTTGGCGTTCGTACTCGGGGCCATCAGTCTCGGCATCGGCTTTCTGCTGGTCGCCACGTTGGTCACGCTTTCTGTGAACGAGCGACGTGGCGAGATCGCCGTGCTGCGCGCCATCGGTACGCAGCGAAGCGGCGTGCTCCATCAGGTCTTTCTCGAGGGGCTGCTGCTCACCAGCTCGGGCATTGTGGGTGGACTCGCGCTGGGACTGGTCACTGCCGAGTGGCTCAACGGCATTCTTCGTGACTTTCCGGGTCTGCCGTCCGCGTTCAACTTCTTCGTGTGGAGTCCGAACGCGGGATGGCGCGCGCTCGCGCTGCTGCTCACTTCAGGAACACTGGCCGGACTGCTGCCTGCATGGCGCGCCGCCTCCATCCCCATCGCTCGCGCCTTGCGCGAGGAAGCCATTGGTTGACGTGTCTGAATATCGTGCTGGCACCGGATCGGCAGGCGAGCCGGTGATCGCCTGCGAACAGGTCGTGCGCAGCTATCCCATGGGCAGTGCGATCGTGCAGGCAGTGCGCGGCATCGACCTGTGCATCACACGCGGCGAGTTCGCCGCTATCACGGGGCCATCCGGATGCGGCAAGAGCACGCTGTTGCACTTGCTCGGTGCGGTCGACGTACCGACCTCGGGTCGTGTACTGGTGAATGGTCGTGACACCGCGTCGTTGTCTGATCGCGAGGCGACCGACTTCAGGTTGCGTCACATCGGGTTCGTCTTTCAGCGCTTTTACCTCATGCCCACGCTGTCGGCGTCGGAGAACGTGGAGCTCCCGCTCGCCGAAGCAGGCATGGACAAGCGGGCGCGGAAGGCGCGTGCACGTGAACTGTTGGGTTATGTGGGCCTCGGCGACCGGCTCGATCATCGTCCCACGCAACTGTCAGGCGGCGAACAGCAGCGGGTCGCGATCGCGCGTGCACTGTCGAACGAACCGGCTTTGCTGTTGGCAGATGAACCGACCGGTGAGCTCGATGCCGAAACCGGCGTACGCCTGCTCGAACTGTTCGGTCGATTGCATCGTGACGGACGCACGCTGGTGTTCGTGACGCACGATGCCGTCGTGGCGCAAGCCGCGCAGCGCGTGATCCGATTGCACGACGGTCGCGTGGCGTCAGATACCCTGTCAAACACGCGGAGTGGTGCGTGAGTACGTCCACCGGTGCCGTCCGACTGGCGATGGCACAGCTGCTGGCGTGGCGATCGGTGTCGTCGCGGCCGATGCGCGCCCTATTGCTGTGCGGCGGATTCGGCGTCGGCGTCGGTGTGATGATCGTGCTGCTGGCTGTCGGTGAGGCCATGGTCCGTCAGGCCAGTCAGGAGCGTCTCGTGGGTGGCGGCACGATTACGGTGCTGCCGGAAGGCATCGATATCGAAGTGCTCACCACCGGTGGATTGGGTGGTCTCTTTTTTTCGGTACCCAACGCGCGCTTCGTGCATCGACAGGTGCTCAGCGCGCCCCGCCTCAGCGATGTGGTCAGCGTGGCGGCACCGCAGCTCGAAGGCAAGTTGCTCTATGTCACCACCAGCGATGGCATCGAGCATCCCGTACGCGCCAGCGGGGAAATCCCGTCGGCCACGCGCGCGCTTGGGGCACTGCCCACGGTCGCTGCGGGGGCATGGGAAGACGACGAAGGCGACCGTCGTTGGATGACACCGACGCCGGCCTAGCTGCGTCACGATATCGATCACTTTCACATGCCCACGCCGGGCATGGCGAATCGAAACTCGTGGGGGGAGTGGCACTACTTCAACGTGATCTCCGCCGACGCGCGACGCTGGGCGTTCATCTCGTTCATTGTGGGCGGTGATGTTACCGGCGATCAGTGGGGAGGGCAGGTCCTCGTCACGCTGCACGAGCGCGGCCGTGCACCACGCCGATTCAGTCGCACGATCCCGAAGGAACGTGTGCGCTTCTCCACGCGTGATGCGAATCTCACGATCGGCAACGACAGCGTGCGCGTGCTACCCGATGGGCGGTACGCGGTACACGCCGACGTCCGTGAAGAAGGGACCGGCACGCCGCTCACGCTCGATCTCGTGCTCTCACCTGCGCCTCGCGTGGATTTTCCCGGTGCGACGTTGGTGAGTGGTGACTTCACCTCCGGATATGCCGTACCGGCCTTGCGGGCCGACGCGTCGGGCTCGTGGTGTGTGGCCAGCGCGTGCGAACGCGTCGATGGTGCGCAGGCGTACCACGATCACAACTGGGGTGGCTGGCGCGGTGTCACCTGGGAATGGGGCTCGGCCCGGGCCGGCGAGTATACACTCCTGTATGGCCGAGTCACGCCGGAAGACTCAGCAGCCGGCAACGCCCCACTGTTCGTGTACCTCACCGACGCGCAGGGCTTTCTCGCGCTCTTCCGGCCGCGCGTGATCCGTTACGATGATGCGCGCGAGGTGCAGACGGCGAAGGGCGTGCTGAAGGTGCCGGCCA
>JBBQAK010000157.1:0-8414 GCA_038316215.1 Gemmatimonadales bacterium
AGCACCGGCAGCGCCATCAGGCCGAAGTAGCCGGCTTCCAAGTTCGTGGTGCGCGGCGTGGTCCGATACTTGGCGGCCACCTGCGTCCAATAGGCCTCGTCGCGCGCCACGTTGTGGAGCGCACCGACATGCGGCGTGAGCGGCAGGTCCGCGCGTGGCACGGCGGGCGACGGCGTCGCGCTGGTCGCACTCGGGGCAGCGACGGCCGCGGCGCCGAGGATGGCGGCACTCTTCACGAAATCGCGACGGGAGCGGGGTGTGGTCATCCCTGACGGTACGGGATCGGCCGCTCGGCCGCAATCGCGGCATTCCGTCAAGCACGAATGGGGCATCGGTGTGCCTCGAACAGGCATAGGTGAACAGATCACGCGGAGGCGCAGAGGGCACAGCGGCGCGGCGTTCATTCACTGCGCTTGGAGCCCCTGTGTCCTGTGCGTCCTCTGCGCCTCCGCGTTGTCTGGCACCGCCGTGACCAGGATCGCTGAGCAAGCCAGTCCAGCGGAACGCTGATCGTGAAGCCCCCGCTAGCGCACCACGAGCTCGCCCTTCCACACGGGCGTGGCCGGATTCCCGAAGGTGAGGCGAAAGCTGCCCGGGCGATCGGCCTGAAACTCGAAGTCCCAGGTCTGCCCCGCCCAGCCTCTAAACTTGGCCGGCAGTTCGACGCGCTGAGCCGCCGGCATC
Source organism: Gemmatimonadales bacterium (assembly GCA_038316215.1). Lineage (GTDB taxonomy): Bacteria > Gemmatimonadota > Gemmatimonadetes > Gemmatimonadales > Gemmatimonadaceae > Gemmatimonas. The sequence continues at coordinate 685 of JBBQAK010000157.1, forward strand.
TCGTAGCCGTCGCGGGCGACGGCGCGCCACCTCACCGGCCCGGTACTGTCGGAGAGGGTGAGCGTGTTGCCGTTTACTGCCCCAATGAACACGAAACGCAGTCGATGCGTCACGCCACGCGCCAACAGTTTCGGCGGCGGTGCGGAGTCTCCGTTCACCAGCAATCGTGCCGGTTCGTCGGGGCCATCCCACCCCACGACGAAGAGATGATCGCGCTCGGGGTCGTAGTGCTGCCCCGGCTCGAGTACCACGATACCGCCGTACAACCCAGACGTGAGCTGCACGACGTCGTTCAAGTGTGTGTGATAGATAAACGTACCGGCGCGCGGCAAGGTCAGGTGCGCCACGAACGAATCACCTGGTGCAATCGCGGGGGCATGCATCCCCGGTGCGCCGCTCCATCCGGCCACGCCGTCGGAAAAGCTCTCGAGTTCGATGCCGTGCCAGTGGACGGCGGTGGACTCTTTGAGATGATTGATGACGGTGATATCCGTGGGCTCACCGCGCGTGAGAATGAGCGGTGAGCCGGGGATGTTGATCGAGTCAGCGTGTGGTGACGCGCCGTTCTGCAACACATACCCGAGCGCGCGCGCCGCCACGCCGCGTTTCACGCCCTCCTGCACGTAAAGCCGCATGGCGCGTGGCGCACGACGCGCCGTGACCGAGCTTTTCACGCGATCCGCCACCGTAATCCCCATCACGAGACCAGCCATGTGTTTGGCGGCGTCCCCGGAGTGGTGATCGTGTGCATTGAAACCCGCGGTATAGCGCGTGTCGGCAACCGCGTGGAAGGCGAGATGACAGTGAAAAAGCCAGTTCCCGGGGCGGGTCGCAACCCACTCGATGTCCATCGTGGTGAAGGGCTCCATCAGTTCCGTCACGAGCATGGGCTGCTTCGCGTTTGCGATCGCCGATACGCGCTTCTGGTCGGCCGTGGCCAACATCTTGAAGTAGAACCCGTGCAAATGCATGGGATGCTGGCGGATGGTGCCATTCACGATTCGCCAACGCAGCGTGTCACCAGTCGTAGCGGAGAGACGTTCGGTGTACGGCCAGCCCCGTCCGTTAATAGCGAGCGCGTTACGATACGTCGCAGGCGGCCCATCGCCCCAGATGTTCATCACCAGAATGCGATCGTCGGTCCGACCGCCGATGGAGTCGATCACCAACGCGCCGTACGCCTGCTCGCGTTCGCGAGTCGCCCAGTCCACGGTGCCGACCTGCGCCCCATACAGGTACGTGCCCGGCGCGCCGGCCACAAAGCGGTGCGTGGTGGTCTCGCCAGGTTTGAGTGTGACGGAGTCGAAGCCGGGCTTACTGTTGAGGCCCCGCCAAGTCACGGCGGAGTCGACCAGTGCGTTGGTGAGGCGCGCCACGATGATTGTGCCCACGCGAACGCGAATGAGCGGCGCCGGCACCTGCGGCGCTCGTCCGGCTTCGCCGATCACCGCCGCTTCCACCGCGTCGCCACTCTCCCCCTCGGGGTACCAGCGCGCCACGCGGATGTCGAGGTCCAGGAACAGAGTGTCCCCCATCCGTCGTCCTGCCGCGCGCCGATTGTCGTTGGCCTCCGCGACGGGCGTCGAAGGTGTAGCGCTGGTTACGCCGACTCCCATCGATGCGGCGAATCCGGCCACCAGCAGATACAACCAAGAACGTACGAACACGCGAGACTCCGTCATGCGGGAGCTGAACAGGCGAACGCGAGACGATAGCTTCCGCTCGTAGAATCCGCGAGGACATGCCATCCTCCGACATGCTCTCCGCAACTGTTCACCATCTATCGTGAACGTTTGGTCATGCATACGCTCGGCCGCACACACGTCCACAGGCAGCACGGGCGGGGATCGCGGAACGGATCGCACAGAGGACGGGAGGACAGAACTGGACGGAGAGGTTGACCGGTATGCCTCGGTTCCTCCGGCGGTGCTCTTTCGCTGTGTGATCGGTTCTGCCGCCCGCGCGTTCCGCGCGGGGCACCGGTGCGAGAGATTGTTGCCATGCACCTCCCGGCTTGGATTCGCCACACCCGGCTCACCGCTCTTGCCCTGACCACGGCGATCGCCGTGAACGCGTGCTCGGCGGGCTCCACCGATACCACCCCTCCGGTGCCGCCCCCGCCGCCAGCACCGGTCACGTATGTGGCCGGACAGTCGTACTTCGGGCGGAACGGCTACGTGGAGTACATCGCCGGGAACTCGCCGGTGATTCTCTCGGCGCCACACGGCGGAGCGCTCACGCCGTCGTCGATTCCCGACCGCACGGCCAGCGCCTGCGGTGGTGCGGCGACGACGGTCACCGACGCCAACACGCAGGAACTGGCGCGTACGATGCAGGCGCGCTACTTCGCGCGATTCGGCACGTATCCGCACGTGATCATCTCGCATCTCTCGCGACGCAAGCTCGACCCCAATCGCCTGCAGCCGGAAGCGGGCTGCGGAAACGCCGAGGCGGCGCAGGCATTAGCTGAGTGGCACGCGTATATCGACGCGGCCAAGAAGGCCGTGATCACCGCACACGGCAAAGGGTGGTACATGGACATGCACGGACACGGCCACGCGGTGCAGCGCCTCGAACTCGGGTACCTCCTCACGGCCACGCAGCTTGACGGGAGTGACGCGGCGCTCGATGCGTCAAGCGCCAGCGAGAATAGTGCGAGTATCCTCACGCTCTCCCTGGCGTCACCATCGTCGTTCTCGGCGCTCTTGCGTGGCCCCACCAGCCTCGGCACGCTCTACGCCGCACAGGGGTTCCCGTCGCTGCCAAGTAGTAGCGACCCGCGTCCGAACGGTGACGAGTATTTCAACGGCGGAGACAACACCCGTCGACATTCCTGCGGCAGCGCGGCCGGTCCGCTTGGCGGCACCACTGGTGGGATGATCTGCGGCGTGCAGATCGAGGCCAACTTCACAGGCGTGCGCGACAACGCCGCGAATCGCGAACGATTTGCCGATGTCACAGCGCAAGTGTTGGAGCAGTACCTGCGGGTGCACTGGGGATTGCGCCTGACCCCGTGATTCGCACGGGGGCGTCGGATATAGATCATCGGATAGCGTTGATTTGGTGGCTGCCATCGCTGATTGACGCGAAGTTCGCAGAGGACGCGAAGAGACGCGAAGAGACGCGAAGAGCGAATCAGAACGCTGCTGCCGTGATCAGGGAAGCGCGTCGAAGCCGGCCGTTGTGGAGTGTTCGTCGAGCGCTAGCACCTGACGGATGCGACGCTGCCGCATGACCTCGAAGCTCACCGCGTCGGTGAGGCTGAGCCGCTGATCGGCGAAACGGCGCAACCAGCGGTCCACCGCCGCTCGCTCGAGGTCGCGATCAACAGAGACCACCTCGTGACTCGGATCCTGATGCACGCTGTCGAGGAACTGCACACCCGCGCCGACACCACGGAATCGCATGAGCAGGATGTGCATCTCGGCCAGCACCAAGTTGGTCGTGACCAACTGTCGCCCCTCCTCGAGCCACCCGCGATACGTGACAAGGGCAGCGCGATGGCGAGATTCTTGGCTACTCAGCGCGGCAAACCATCCCGAGGTATCCAAAAATGCGAGCTTCACCGCCGTCGCGACCGTTTGCTCATGTACGAGTCGGCGAGGTTGGCGTCGTGGTCCAGCGCCGTGCCGTCTGGCGCGCCTATCTCACCGAGGGCCTCGAGAAACTGCAGCATCGGGCCAACGCCCTGCTGCACCTTCGCGAAACGCCGGACACCACGGCGCAGAATCTCCGCCTTCGACAGCCCAGTCTCCGCGGACAACCGGTTCAGCAAATCCCGGTCATCGGCGGCTAGGTAGACCTGGACCGGTTCGCGTACACGGCGTGGGGGAGTCGACATACATGTAGATCAATCATGTAACTACAGGTACGCTATGCATGTAACTTCCCGTGACGCGAACAACGACCAAGCGGTTTTCGCGTTGTGTGGTGCTGCGCGTGCCTTCGCGATCTTCGCAGACGTCGCGCGAACCAACGATCCCGCAAACAGACGAAGCTCCCCGAAGCACGGCAAAAGACACGACCCGGCGATAGCTTCCCCACATGTCTACCGACTCCACCTTCCTCGGCGATCTGCCGCCAAACGAGTTCCGCTCGGCCGCACATGCCGCCGTGGACTGGATCGCCGACTACCTCGAGCATGCCACGCAACTGCCGGTGAAGAGCCGCGTGCAGCCGGGCGATATCCGCGCCGCGCTGCCGACGTCAGCACCGACGCAAGGTGAGCCGCTCGAAGCGATGCTGCGCGATTTTCGCGACACCATTATGCCCGGTATTACGCACTGGAATCATCCCGGGTTCTTCGCGTACTTCGCGAACAGCGCGTCGTATCCCGGCATTCTCGGGGAGTTGCTCGCGGCCGGGGTGAATGCGAACGGCATGCTGTGGGTCACCAGTCCTGCGGTAACCGAGCTTGAACAGGTTTCGCTCGACTGGCTGCGTCAACTAATGGGACTTGGGCAAGGCTGGTTTGGCCAGATCACCGATACCGCGAGCGTGAGCACGTTTTACGCGCTGGCCGCGGCGCGTGAACAGGCCGGCTACGACGTGCGCATGCAAGGCATGGCGGGCCGGGCCGATATGCCGCGCCTGCGTGTGTATTGCAGCGAGCACGCGCACTCGTCGATCGACAAAGCCGTGATCGCGCTCGGACTCGGCCACGAAAACCTCGTCAAGATTCCGGCCGACGAGAATTTCCGCATGCGCCCCGACGCGCTCGAGTCGGCGATCCAGGCCGACATCGCCGCCGGCTTTCACCCGATGGCCGTCGTGCCGTGCGTGGGTACGACCAGCATGACGAGTGTCGATCCGGTGCGTGCCGTACTCCGTATTGCGCGCGCGCACGGCTGCTGGGTGCACGTCGACGCGGCGTACGGTGGCGTGACCGCGATTGTACCGGAAATGCGGCATCTCATGGACGGCACCGATGACGCCGATTCGTTCGTGGTGAATCCCCACAAGTGGCTGTTCACGCCGATGGATTGCTCAGTGCTGTACACCAAGCACCCCGACGCGCTCCGACGCGCGTTTGCCCTGCTGCCGGAATATCTGGTGACCAGCACGCAGAGCGAGACCGTTAACCTGATGGACTACGGTATGCAGCTCGGGCGTCGGTTTCGCTCGCTCAAGCTGTGGATGGTGATGCGCGCATACGGCGCCGAGGGCATCGCTGAGCGCATTCGCTTTCATTGCGATCTCGCGCGCGACTTCGCGGGCATGGTGCACTTCGAGAACGGTGGATGGGAACTCACGGCGCCGGTCACGATGTCACTGGTGTGCTTCCGCTATGCGCCAGCGGGTCTGAGCGAGGCCGAGGTCGCGCGGGTGAACGCGGCGATCATGGAGCGCGTGAACGCCGACGGCCGCGCGTATCTGTCGCACACGAAGCTGAACGGGAAGTACACGCTGCGTCTGGCCATCGGCAATATCCGAACCGACAGAAGCCACGTGGAAACGGCTTGGGCCGATCTCCGGGCGGCAGCCGCCGTGGCCAGGCTCGGGGTCTTTCCGGCGACGTAGCGGGGGGATCGCGTAGCGGGAATGCTGACAGGATCTCGGGGAAGCACCTACCGCGCTCGTCCCGCTGGACGGATAGAAATTGGTATCTGATATAAACCTTTTCTTCCTCCAGCACGCCCATGACCCGTTTCTGCAAACTCCCTGCGGTCGCGCTGCTCCTGCTCGCGGCCTGCGCCCCGGCCACCGACAAGGCCGAGCCGAGCGGCAGCACTCCCGACGTCGCCGCCGCCAGTGGCGGGCAGGACGCGGTGAACGACACTGTATCGCAGCCCAATGTGGTGCGCGTGGCGCTGGGCTCGAAGGACCATACCACGCTCGTGGCCGCGCTGAAGGCCGCCGATCTCGTGAGCTCGCTGGCCAACGCCGGACCGTTCACGGTGTTCGCGCCCACCAACGCCGCCTTCGATAAACTGCCCGCCGGTACGGTAGAAACGCTGCTCAAGCCTGAAAACAAGCTCCGGCTCAAGACGGTGCTGCATCATCACGTGACCACCTCCGCGCTCGACGTGGCGGATCTCGCTGATGGCCAGCAGTTGGGGATGGTAGACGGCGTGAGCGAAACGATCACGAAGAAGGATGGCGCGATGTACATCGGCGGCGCGAAAGTGATCGCGTCGGTGCGCGCCTCGAATGGCTGGGTGCACGTCATCGACGGCGTGTTAGTGCCGCCCGCGAAGTAGCGCGTAGTTCGTCCGTCCAGAAGGCCCCGTCCACATCATGGTGGGTGGGGCCCTCTGCATGACCATCGACGAATTCTCAGCTCGGTCGCTCGCCGTGCACCTTGCGCTCGTCGAAGCCCCAGTCGAGCGCCATATTGTCCGTCTCCGCCAGCGTCTCGGGCGTTTCCTTCTCAAGACCCACATTGAGCGGGATGTATTTGGAATGCGATCAATCGAGCATGTCCCAGTCGGGCGTTCGCGAATCGAGATCCTCGATGAGTGGCTCGACCGTGTTGCTCACCACGACGGAATCATCGACGAAGACGATGCCGCGTACGAGCACGTCGATCCACGGCGCTTCCGAGAGCACCTGACGGTACATGAACGTGCCGTGCACGCCGCCGAGTACCGTGAGCGCGTCGGGGACGTCGCGCGTGCACATCTCCAGCCTGGACATCCGCGCCCCCCGCGCCCTGAGGGCACCGGAGAGGGACGCGGCTCAGGCGGGGGCCAATCTCCGGCGATTTCCGCGCCACCGGAGTGGTAGTCCGGATGGATCAGGAGAACACGCATGCACAGGCCTCCTGGTGGGACGTTCCGTGTCATCCCGGCGCGAGCGTTACACGACCCGGCAGTGAGCGTCGGGAGTGGCGCGGGCGAGCGGCGCAGACACAACGCCTGAACGTCCGCAGGATCTTCCTCACACGCCGTACGGCAAGCGACGCGGAAGGCCTACGGTTTGGTGCGGCGTGCGGCTTTGCGCTCGCGGCGGATGCGCTGCCAGCGCACGAAGCCCAAGACGGCGACGGTAACCAGCACGGCGCCGATGATTTCGCCGGCCCGATCGAGGTGGCCGAGGGTCTGGACAGCGGCCTCACCCGCAGCGTAACCGATGAGCGTGAAGGCGACGGTCCAGAGCGCAGACCCGATCAGCGACAACGGCAGATAGAGATACAACGGCACGTTGGCCGCACCGCAGGCCATTGGCAGCACGAGCCGCAGTCCGAATGCGAAGCGGACCAGGAGAGAGGCGGTGAGCTGATTGCGCCGCACCACGCGTAGGGCGACGGTGCCGGTGGCGCGCACGCGGGGAAAGCGACGGCGAATGAATTCCCACTTCCAGCGACCGAGGACGTACAGGATCGTCGTGGCGACCCACCCCCCCAGCGTGATCGACAGGATCACGCGAGCGATCTGCAACTCGCCTTCGTGCGCCGCGATCCCGCCGAAGATCGGCGAAAGCTCTTCTGTAATGATCGCCGACCCACCCAGGATCACGTACGTCCAGACGCTGTCGGTCACGGCCTCCAACCACTTCGTGACGTCCACGGCAGCGGCAACCACGCCGAAGCCCACTCCACCGGACAGCACAACGCTCGCCGCCCGCAGTAGCAGCGCGGGGGCGAGCGTCGTCGCGAACAGCATCGAAGAAATCGGCGGCAGCATACCCCGCCAATCTAACCGATTACGTCAGTCGCCGGCTGTGGCAACTGGCATTTCGATGGTCCGGAACTGACCCGTGTGCGGCGGCGTGAGTCCAACACGCCGCGC
>JBBQAK010000365.1:0-4166 GCA_038316215.1 Gemmatimonadales bacterium
CGGGTTCGAGTCCCGTTTCCCGCTCTGATCGAAGCGGTAGCAACACGCTGGTTGTAAACGGGAGCGCTTCGGCGCTCCCGTTTTGCGTTGCGCGGCAGGGCGCGCTAAGCTCTGGAGATCGCGCGTGCAGTGCGGTGGTGCGAACTCGACGGCGCGATACCCGGATGGCGAAACCGGTAGACGCGTGAGACTTAAAATCTCCTGTCCCAAAAGGACGTGCGGGTTCGAGTCCCGCTCCGGGTACGTTGTCGTCGTCGTTCGCCCGCACTGCGCGTCGTTGCCGTACACGCATTTTGTGTATACCGAGTACCCCCAGTGGCCTGGAGCCCAGATGCGAACAGTGCGCGACCCGCGCGGTACCACATGGATTTGTCTCGAACTGCCGGAAGTTCCGGTCGATCAGCGTGAGGCGGCCGCTTCGCTTCCCGCCGACACCGTGGCCATCGAGTGCAACTCAGGCGCTGAACGGGTCATTGCGCTGGTGGCTCCCGGGTGGGACGACGTCATGGACGACACCACCCTCTCGAAGACGATCGCGGAGTTCATGCAGTAGGAGGCGGGCGGTGGCGATTGTATGTTTCGGTCATGTCTGACGTCGTCACGCTCGCCACCGAATTGCTCTCCGTCGAATCCACTACCGGCCGCGAACGGGACGCGGTGGATCTCGCCGCGCGCTGGCTTGTCGCGCACGGCTGGAACGTGTCGCTTCAGGAAGTGGAGCCAGGTCGCTCGAATGTCTGGGCCACCCGCCGCGGCGGCGGCGTCACACTTTCCACGCACCTCGACACCGTGCCGCCGTACGTGCCTCCTCGCCTCGAAGGCGGTCGGCTGTATGGTCGCGGGTCGTCAGATGCGAAAGGCATTGCAGCGGCGATGATGATCGCGGCGCAGCGGCTGGCCGACGCGGGCGAAGAGCGAGTCGACTTGCTTTTTGTCGTGGGTGAAGAGAAAGGCTCGCCGGGGGCGCGCGCCGCGAACCGATTGCCGGCCACCAGCAAGTTCCTCGTGAACGGCGAACCGACCGAGAGCAAGCTCGCGTCGGGGTGCAAAGGCGCGCAGCGCGTCATCGTGCGTGTACGTGGACGCGAGGCGCATTCCGCGTATGCCCATCTGGGCAGCAGCGCGCTCGAGCCGTTGCTCGACATGCTTCCGCAGCTGCGCGATCTGGTACTGCCGGTCGATCCTATTCTTGGTGAGACCACGTACAATATCGGCGTGTTGCGTGCCGGCACCGAGGCGAACGTCGTCCCCGGGCTCGCTGAAGCCGAGATCATGATCCGACTCGTGGGCGACCTCGGACCCGTGAAGCAGGCCTTCACCGAGTGGGCGGGTACACGCGCCGAGTTGATCTGGGGCTCGCACATTCCCGCTCAGTATTTTCACGTGCTCAACGGCTTCGAGGTGGAGCCCGTTGCGTACACGAGCGACATCCCGCTGCTCGATCGCTGGGGGACGCCGCTTCTGTTTGGGCCTGGCTCGATTCATGTGGCCCATACGCCCATCGAATACATCGATGTGGTGGAACTCGAAGCGTCAGTCGGCGCTTACGAACGCATCGTCCGCACCTTGCTCGCATGACAACGCCCGTGACACGCTGGCCGGTCGCCGTTCTCGGCGCGACCGGTGCCGTCGGCCAGGCCTTCATCCGCCTGCTCGAAGGTCACCCTTGGTTCGATCTCGTCGAAGTCGCGGCCTCAGAGCGCAGCGCTGGAAAATCATACGCGTCCGCGACCCGTTGGCTTGAGGGCACGTTGCCGCCGGCCGTCGCCGCCCTCGAGGTGAAAGCGTGCACGCCGGATCAGGTACATGCGCCCATCGTGTTCTCCGCGCTCGACTCGTCGGTTGCCGGGGAGGTGGAAGCCGCATTCGCCGCCGCCGGACGGCTCGTGTTGAGCAACGCGAAGAACTACCGGATGGAGTCCGACGTGCCCCTCGTGATTCCCGAAGTCAACGGGGATCATCTTGCGTTGCTGGCGCAGCAGCGAATCAACCGCGGTTGGCCCGGCGGAATCGTGACGAACGCGAATTGCGCCGTGACCGTGGCTGCGATGGCGCTGGCGCCGTTGCACCAGGCGTTCGGGGTCACGAAGGTGTTCCTCACCACGATGCAGGCCGTGTCGGGTGCCGGCTATCCGGGCGTGCCCTCGCTCGATATCCTCGGTAACGTCATTCCGTTCATCGGCGACGAAGAGCCCAAAATCGAAACCGAGCTCGTGAAGTTGCTCGGCACGTACAACGGTGAGACGATCATCGCCGCGCCCATTGTGACAAGCGCTCACGCGAATCGCGTCGCGGTCGAACACGGTCACACCGTGTGCCTCTCTGTGGCGTTCGAGCGCGCACCCACGCCGGAGCAGGCGCTGGAGACGTTGCGCGGTTGGAAGGGGTTCGCTGCGGTGCAGGGACTGCCGTCCGCACCGGTACCGGCGCTGGTCGTGCGCGACGAACAGGATCGGCCGCAGGCGCGACGCGACGTGAACGCCGGGAATGGCATGGCCGTGACCATCGGCCGCGTCCGCGCCGATACGCTCTTCGATTTGCGGCTGGTGGCGATGGCGCACAACATCGTGCGCGGTGCTGCCGGCGGATCCATTCTCAATGCCGAACTGCTGGTCGCCACCGGTCAGCTCGACGGGTTAGTCGCGTCGTGATCGTCTGCAAGTTCGGCGGCACCTCGGTAGCGGATGCCGCCGCGATCAACCGTGTCGTCGATGTCATCGTCGGGAAGCAGGCCAGTGCTCCGGTGGTCGTCGTCTCGGCGCTCGGTGGCGCCACGAACGTGTTACTCGATATCGCTCACAAGGCCGCTGGTGGCGAGCTCCTCGTCGCGTTGCAACTGGTGGAACAGCTCCGCGATCGACACGTGCGGGAGGTGCATGCGCTGCTTGGCGTGGCGCCGGAAGCGGAGGAGCTGGCCCTCGAGATCAGTGCCAGCTTCGATGAACTGGCCCATCTGGCGGAAGCGTTTCGGACGCTCGGGTACCTCACGCCGCGTTCACTCGATACGGTTGCTGCGCTCGGTGAGTTACTGTCGTCGCAGATCGTGGCTGCCGCATTCCGTCATCGGGGCTATCCCGCTGTCTGGATCGATGCGCGTGATGTGATGAAGACGAACGACTTTTTCACGCGCGCGGAACCCGATATCGACGCGATCGCGCTTGCCTCACAGGAGCATCTGCTGCCGCTGTTACAGCACGGGAAGATTCCCGTGCTTGGCGGCTTCGTCGGTTCCGCGCCCGGACGCGTGACGACCACCCTCGGCCGTGGGGGCTCCGACTATTCGGCCTCGCTGATCGGGGCGGCGATCGACGCGACCGCGATTGAAATCTGGACCGACGTGGATGGGATGTTGACGGCCGATCCCCGCGTGATTCCCGGCGCACGGCTCATCGAGCGCATCAGCTTCGATGAAGCCGCGGAGCTCGCGGCGTTCGGTGCGAAGGTCCTACACCCCGCGACGATCGCGCCGGCGGTGCAGCGCGGTATTCCGGTGTTCGTATTCAACTCGCGGAAGCCCGACGGAAAGGGGACGATGATCGCGTTCGATGCGCCGCGTCTTCCCGTTCGTGCGATCGCTGGCAAGCGCAGCACCACGCTCGTGAAGCTGCGTTCCTCACGCATGCTGTTGGCGCCGGGCTTTCTGCGCCGGGTGTTCGAAGTGTTCGAGACGCATCGTACCTCGGTCGACGTCGTGACGACCTCCGAGGTCTCGGTGTCGGTCACGCTCGACGACGCCACCAACCTTGGCGCGATCCTGCAGGATCTGGCCGCCTTCGGAGACGTGGCCGTGGAGAGACGAAGCGGAATCGTAGCGATCGTCGGTGCGGGTATCGCCGATGGCAGCCGCGCCATTGCCGACGCGTTCATCGCGCACGGACCCATTCCGGTGTACATGGCGTCGCTGAGCGCTACGGGTATCAACTTCACGCTCGTGATCGACGATGAGCAGGTCGTGCCCGCGATGCAGCGATTGCACGCGGCGTTTTTCGAGCAGACCCCGTGAGCGGCGCGCCGGTACACGGGTCCTCGGTGCGGGTTGCGCTGATCGGCATGGGGCGCATGGGGCGCGCGCTCGACGCGCTGGCCCCCGAGCGAGGCTGCGAGGTGGTCGCCCGTCTTGATGCGGGTGAGATGTCCAACGGCGTTTCGGCCGCCGATCTGCACGG
>JBBQAK010000236.1:0-6256 GCA_038316215.1 Gemmatimonadales bacterium
TGGCCGGAATCTTAATCAGGTACAGCGAGAGGGCCGTCGCGGCGATCGCGACCGCGGTCGTACCCATCACCACCGCCACCGCGCGCCATCGCCGCACGGTGAACGCCAGTACCAGCAGCACACACCCGAAGGCGATTACACTGCGCAGGGCGAGATCATCGAGCTCCTTCTTGAGATCCTCGCTTTCATCCGCATTGATGCGCAGTCGTACCGCCGGCGGCATACTCGGCTCGAGCTGCGTAATGGCGGCGCGTAGTGCCGCTGCGGTCTTGATGGCATCGGCTCCAGGGTGCCGGGAGATCTCCACGGCAACGGCCGGTGCCCCGTCAATGCGAAAGAATCGTCCGCGAGCGTCTTCTTCAGCGCGCACGGTGGCCAGTTCACCCAAGCGAAACACGCGATTGCCCGGACCGCGCACCGGCAGCGCCTGCAGGTCGTCGAGCGCCTTGGGTTGATCGCGTAACACCACGTTCTGCGTGGTCCCGTATCGCGGATCGCTCCCACGATCGAGCGTCCCCAGCGCCTGTACCATACGCGCGCCGCCGATCGCCTCCGATAGCCGTTGCGGCGAGATACCCATGCGTCGCCATTGCACCGGATCGTACGACACGGATACTCCCAGATCCGTACCGCCGCGCACCTGCACACCGGCTACGCCCGCTATGCTACTAAGACGCGGACTGACCCGTTCATTGAGTAGTTTCTGCAGCGTGCCCGACGTGTACGGTCCGAACACCGACAGTGACATCAGCGGCGCTTCTTCGAGCCCCTCCGGCACGTAGTTGGCGACCGTGGGGGGGGTCGCCCCCGGCGGCAAGTCGGCACGCAGCAGTTCGAGCCGCTCGAGAATCGCCAGTCGCGTCATCTGTACGTCGGCGCCTTCTTCCAGCTCCACCGTGAGACTGGCGAAGTCGTCGTACGAGCTGCTGGACACTCGCCGCACCCCACGCACGCCTTGAATGGCGGCTTCCACCGGCGAGGTGAGATAGGTCTCAATCACCTCCGGTGACGCGCCCGGCATGCTGGCACTGACCATGAGCCGCGGCAATTCCACGGTGGTGCGCGTGGCCAGCGGCAATCGGGTAAACGACATCGCACCCGCCAGCAGCAACGCCACGCAGATCGCCCACACCACCGCCGGCCGGTGCGTCGCGAACCGGATCATGCGCCGCGCTGTTCGGCATGTTGCGCAGCGCTTCGCGGCGTCCGGCGCTCCGTGCGACGCTCCAGTACCGCGTAGGCCGTGGGCAGCAAAAAGAACGTGACCAGCAGTGCGCTGATACTCCCGCCGATGATACCGGCTGCCAACGGCTGATAGAGCGCACCACCACTGCCCCATCCGAATACCAGCGGCAACACTCCGGTCACGGTGGTGATCGACGTCATGGCGATCGCGCGTAGTCGTTGCTCGCCACCACGTATGATGGCATCATCGATGCTATGCCCATCCTCACGGAACTTGCGAATGGCGTCGAGCTTCACCACCGCTTCGTTGTCGGCCATGCCGATCATGACCACAATGCCGATCAGCGAGACCGCATTCAGTGATTGTCCCGTGAGCCAGAGAAAGATCACGGCGCCGGCGCCGGCCAGTGGCACCGTGAGCATCACCACCAGCGGAATCGTGAAGCTGGCAAACTCGCCCGCGAGCACGAGGAACATGAGCAGCGCCGCCAACACCGCCACCAACGTGAGTTCATCGCTGGTGCGTTGCCGTTCGGCATCGGCACCACCCACTTGCCACGACACACCGGCCGGCAGCGTGAGCGACGACATGCGCGACTGCACATCAGTGGTGGCCTTGGCCGTGCCACTGCTTTCCACCAGCCCTTCAATGATCGTGACCGGTCGCTGACCCACACGCACCACTTCTAATGGAGCGCGCGTTTCGCGCACGCGCACCAGCTGCGCCAGCGGTACGCCACGTAGCGGGGTTTTGAGCGCGGTTTCGAGTTCTTCGTTCCGCAACCCAGCGTATCGCACCATGATCGGCGTGCGCCGGTCGGTTTCGCGGAGTTCGCTCGCGCTCACGCCCCCTAACGCCCCAGCCAGCGCACTCGCTACTTGTTGCGGCACGATGTTGCGTTCAGCCATGCGCGCGCGCTCGAGCGACACTTCCACGATGGGCTGCGTGGCGGCGAAGGCGTCACGCACATCGGTGAGTGACGGTACCGACTGCATGGCGATGCGCACGGTGTCGGCCCACCGCTGTGATTCCACCAGCGTCGGCGCCGACAGCTCGACCCGCACGAGACGTCCCTCGCGCCCGATCAGTGAACCAAACTCCGACTGTCCCGCGAGGTCAATGGCCAACGCACCCTTGGCCAAGTCGGGTAGCGTGGCGCGCAGCTGCTGCGCAAACTGCGCGGCGTCAGCGCTCGCGGGCACCGGCACGATCAGCTGCGCCGTGGCACTCGACCCGGGATCGGCACCAGCCAGTACCTCTTCGTTGGTGGCCTTCCCCACGCGCGCATAAATGCCCGTCGCGCCGAGCGAGCGCGCGGCGGCTTCTACGCGCGCTACCTGAGCGGCCGTGGCCTGAATACTCGTGCCCTCGGGGAGCTGCACCTGCGCCACCAGCACGCCTTCGTCCACGCGCGGCAGAATCTCCTTGGGCAGCGTGTAGATCAACACCACCGTGATGGCCATCAGCACACCCGCCACGCCGAACACCGACCGCGGATGCGTGAGCGACCAGCGCATGCCGCGCTCGTACCACTCGGTGAGGGTGCGGCCCCACGCGTCGAGTCGCCGCGACATCGCCGAGGGTTCCTTCGTAACCACCGCGGGCATAGGGTCGGACTTCGCCAGCTTGCGGCGCCCCACGATCATGACCGGCATGAGCGTCAGCGCCAACACCAGCGATGCCGCCACCGTGGTCACCACGCTCAGGCTCAAGTCACGGAACAGCGCCGCTGCGAGTCCACGCACAAAAATGATGGGGCCGAACACCAGCACCGTCGTGAGCGTGCCGGCAAAGAGCGGCGCTGCCACTTCATCGGTGCCCTTCACGGCGGCTTCCAACAACGACATCCCTTCCTCGCGTCGTCTTCCCACCGACTCGGCCACCACAATCGCGGTATCGACGAGCAACCCGGTGCCCAACGCCAAGCCGCCCAAACTCAGCACATTGATAGACACATCGAGCGCCTGCAGGGCCACGAGCGCCATCAGCACCGACAAGGGCACCGTGATGCCGATGGCGAGCGACAATCGCCAGTCACGCAGAAACACGAAGATCACGAGTAGCGAGAGTAGACCGCCGGCCACGATCTCCTGACCCAAATTCGACAACGCATCGACCACAAAGTCGGCCTGCGCCGCCACCACGCTCATCGACACGCCGGGAAACTCCGTCTCCAACTGCGCGATGGCGTCGGTCATGCGACCCGTCACGGCCACGGTATTCGAGCCGGCGTCTTTGTACACCACCAAGCCTATGGCCGACGTGCCATCGAGTCGCGTGAGCGTAGTGGGATCGGCTAATCCCAGCGACACGGTGCCCACATCGCGCAGGGTGATGCCGGCGCCAACGCGACCAACCGGCGTATCGAGAATCTCCGAAGGATTCCGAAACTCGGTGAGTGCGCGCACCGAGAAGCGGAACTGTCCCTTGCGAATGGTGCCGCCAGCGCCGGTGGCATTCTCGGCCCGAATGGCGGCGGCCACATCTTCCGGCGTGAGATCGAGGGCGCGCAACTTTTCCGGGTCAAGCTCGACGCGAATTTCATCATCGGGCGCACCGACCACGGCCACGCTCGACACACCTTCAATCTGCTCGAGACGTCGCGCGTGCACTTCGGTGGCGGTGCGGGCGAGGCTGCGCAAATCGCCACCGCCTTGCGCCCGCGAATCCTTGGCCGCCTGCGACTGTGACTGCCGAAGCGCCAGCACGGCAATCGGCCGTTCCCCCGGATCACTGGTGAGCAGCGTAGGACGATCAGCCCGCTCTGGCAACTGACTGCGGGCGGCGTCGAGCCGTTCGCGCACCGACAGCACCGTGGCGCGCATGTCGGTGCCCCACTCGAAACGCGCCGTGGTCGTCACCTCGTTGTTGCGACTGACACTGCGCAATTCCGTGAGCCCCGGCGTGGCGCCGATCGCTTCTTCGATGGGCTCGGCTACAAAGCGCGACACTTCCGGTGCCGCCGCACCGGTGTAGGTGGTACGAATGGTGAGCACCGGCAGCGACACATCGGGCAGCAGCGATACCGGCAGCCGGGTCAGCGACACCGAGCCAA
The DNA here is from genome assembly GCA_038316215.1 of Gemmatimonadales bacterium. Classification (GTDB taxonomy): domain Bacteria; phylum Gemmatimonadota; class Gemmatimonadetes; order Gemmatimonadales; family Gemmatimonadaceae; genus Gemmatimonas. The sequence goes on from JBBQAK010000236.1 coordinate 4,242, forward strand.
GCAGCACCACGGCCAGGATCGCGGACAGCGTCGCCACCGGGCGACGCACCGCGTAGGCGGCGAGACTCACGCGCCGCGCTCCTTATCGCTTGATCGTGGGCGCACGATCACGACGAACGCTATCACCCGATTCGCGCGGTGCGGTCACGCGCACCGGTGCGTCGTGCGTGAGCGTGAGATGTCCTTCGGTGATGATCTGATCGCCCGCGTTCACCGGAATCTGTCCGGTGGTGGAGTCGGGCAACACCTCGGTGTCTACGCCATTCGTGCGACCGGGTACGATATACGTCCACTGCGCGCGCCCGTCTTTCACGACGAACACCAGCGGGCGGCCATCGCGCTCGATCACGGCCCGCGACGGCACCATGCGTCGCCCCGGCAACCGCGTGGCCTCGAGTTGCACGTCGGCATACATGCCAGGGCGCAGTGTGCCGTCGCCCTGCACGCGCACAATGGCACGACCGGCGCGCGTAACCGAATCCACCAGCGGCAGCAACGCGTCCACGCGGCCACGCAGCAAGCGACCGGGTGCGCCGGCACTGCTGATCGTCGCCTCTCCGCCCACGCGCACCAACGGCAAGTCATGCTCGAGCACCTGCGCTTCAATACGAAGATTGCGCGTGTCTACCACGGTGAGCAGCGGCTGACCGGCGCTGACCTTCTCGCCGGCGGCAATATCGATGGCGTCGACCGTGCCGTTGACCGGACTGCGAATCGTGGCGCGATCCTGTTCGTACTTGGCGCGCTCGAGACGCAGCCGAGCGCCGATCAGGCCGGCCTTATTCATCAACGCTTTGCGCTGTTCGGGGGTGGGACCGCGGCCGGTCACCACCGACTCCGGCACAAAGCTTTCCAGAAAGCGCTGTTCGGCCTCGTCGGCGCTGGCTTGCGCATCGCGTACCGACAGGTCGAACGGATAGCCATCGAGTCGGGCCAGCACCTGCCCCTTGGCCACCGCCTGACCGGGGCGCACCACGAGCTGAGTAACCGTGCCCGCTACCTCGGCGCGCAACTTCACGGCGGCATCGGAGCGAATTTGGCCCGTGGTCGTGACCCGCAGCACCAGGTCGCCGTCGCGTGCCTCTTCGGCCATCACTGGCAGCGCCAAGGCCGGACGATCAGCTTCTTCGGCGGCTTCCTGCGCCGCGGTGGAGGTGGCGCCGGCGGAATCGGTGGTCGCGGCGGCATCGCTTTTGGCGCAGGCCGCGAGCGAGAGGGCGATCAGAATGGGCGCGACTGCCTTCAGGCCGAACACACGTCGATTGATGGGCCGAATGCGGGAAGGAGTCAGCATTGGTGTTGTGTAGGAGCGAAGCCCACGCCGTAGGTACATGGCGCCGAGCGATAGCAGCCAATTGGTGTCGCCGTGGCTCGGAAAGGTTGCCGAGCCTGAGACGAGACTAGTATGGGGTGCGGGTCGGCATCGCGCGATGGCGAAAGTACGCACGTGGGCTCATTCAGCTGCGAACAAGAATTCGGCGCGAAATCGGCAGGCCGACTGCAGCAACCTCGATGGGGCCATCGCTAGAATGGCGGATCACCGCGACGAGAGCGTCGAAACCACTCGGCTAGTTCACCAGCATCAATGGGAACTCCGGTAAGCCAACCATTGACGATGAGCGTTGGCGTAGCGCGGACTCCGAGCCGACGGGCGAGCGCAATAGCATCGATCACAGCCGTAGATGTGCCGATTGCCTAACGCAGCCGACGAAGGCGACCGAATCTCGGAGTCGCGCGCTTCTCGGCACTGCGGCGACGGTGACGAGCATTAAGGTATCCTCCGCCGCAAACAGCCAGAAGTGGGCAGCCCAGAACTGCCCGAGCCGATTGGCGCATTCAGCGAGATTTGCGGCAAACATCGCCTGCGGATGACTCGGTAATGGGAAATGCAGATAGCCAATTGTCAGCTCGGACTCCGCCATATGCGCGTAGTCTCTAAGCAAACCTTCGAATCGTTTACACGCGGGACATTGGTAGTCAGTGAAAACGAGGAGAGTGTCCGATCCACTTACCAG
>JBBQAK010000009.1:0-19736 GCA_038316215.1 Gemmatimonadales bacterium
GCGGTGTGCAGGATGAAGTGAGCAAGGACCGCGCGCGTGGCATTCGCATTATCGACATCAGCGACATCGAGCACCCTCGCACGATCACCACCGTGCAGACCTGCCGAGGATCGCACACGAACACGCTGGTGACCGATCCGAAGGATCCGGAGAACGTCTACATCTACGTGTCGGGTTCAGCGGGTGTGCGCTCCAACGACGAACTGGCTGGATGTTCGGCCACCAACCCCGACATCGATCCGAATTCATCGCTGTTTCGCATCGAAGTGATCCAGGTGCCGGTGAAAAACCCGGCTGCCGCGTCGATCGTGAGCTCACCGCGCATCTTCGAAGGACTGGGTGAAGCCGTACGTCACGGTGACGCCGCCGCCGATCGTCGTGAACGGCCAGCTGGTGCCCCGGCGCGTCCGACGGTCGCGGGCCGCGGCGGTCCCACACAATGTCACGATATCACCACCTATCCCGCGGTTGGACTCGCTGGTGGGGCGTGCAGCGGCTACGGCATTTTGCTCGACATCCGCGATATCAAGAATCCGAAGCGGCTCTATGCGGCCGCTGACACGAACATGTCGGCGTGGCACTCCGCCACGTTCAGCAACGACGGCAGCAAAGTGCTCTTCTCCGACGAATGGGGCGGCGGTTCTTCACCGCGTTGCCGCGCCACCGACAAAATGGAGTGGGGAGCCGACGCGATCTTCGTCCGCAACGGAGACAAGCTCGATTTCAAAAGCTACTTCAAGATGCCCGCTCCGCAGACGAGCAATGAAAATTGCGTCGCGCACAATGGCTCGCTGATTCCGATTCCCGGCCGCGAAGTCATGGTACAGTCGTGGTATCAGGGCGGCATCAATGTGTTCGATTGGACCGACCCCAACCACGCGTACGAAATTGCGTTCTTCGACCGCGGCCCGATGGATTCCACCGCGCTCGTGAGCGCTGGCCATTGGTCGGCATACTGGTACAACGGCCTGATTTACGGATCGGAAATCGCCCGTGGCTTGGACGTCTGGGAACTCACTCCGAGCGAGCACATCTCGAAGAACGAACTCGATGCCGCCAAGCTTGTGAAGTACGCGTACTTCAACGCGCAGGAGCAGCCGCAGGCGGTGTGGCCGGCGGCGTTCGTGGTGGCGCGCGCCTACACCGACCAGATGGCCCGCAACAGCGCGGTGCCAAAAACATGGATTGATGGCGTCGTCGCGCAGCTGGCGACGGCGGAAAAAGCAAAAGGTGCCAAGCGCACGGCCGCGTTGAACACGCTCGCCGTGCAACTTGACACCGATGCCGCCGGTAGCCCGGAGGCCAAGCGGGTGACGGCGCTCAGCGCCGTCGTGAAAGCGCTCGCCAAGTAAGGCGAGCGCCCGTTTCCTCACGCCATCTTCGCCTGCAGTCGGCGATCGATGGCGTCGAGGAACCCTTCCGTATGCAGATACGGCGTGTCCTTCGAAATCAGGATCGCGAGATCCTTCGTCATCTCGCCCGCTTCCACCGCCTCGATGCACACCTGCTCGAGCGTATCGGCAAATGCCGTGACCGCCGGCGTCCCATCGAGCTTGCCGCGATGCGCGAGCCCGCGTGTCCACGCGAAGATCGAGGCAATCGGATTGGTGGACGTCTTGTTGCCCTTCTGATGTTCGCGGTAGTGGCGCGTGACCGTCCCGTGCGCCGCTTCCGCTTCCATCGTCTTGCCATCAGGCGACAGCAGCACGCTGGTCATGAGACCGAGTGATCCGAAGCCTTGCGCCACGATGTCCGACTGGACGTCGCCGTCGTAGTTCTTGCAGGCCCAGACGTAACCACCTTCCCACTTGAGCGCCGACGCCACCATGTCGTCGATCAGACGATGCTCGTACGTGAGTCCCTTGGCGTCGAACTCAGCCTTGAACTCGGCGTTGAACACTTCCTCAAACAGATCCTTGAACTGGCCGTCGTAGGCCTTGAGGATCGTGTTCTTGGTGCTCAAGTACACTGGGTAGTTGCGCTGCAGGCCATACGTGAGGCTGGAGCGTGCGAAGTCGCGGATGGAATCGTTGTAGTTGTACATGCCCATCGCCACGCCGCCGTCGGCGCCGAACTTGGCCACCTCGAACTGCATCGGCGCGCTGCCATCGGTCGGTGTGTACGTCATAGTGACCGTGCCAGGACCCGGCACCTTGAAGTCCGTCGCCTTGTACTGGTCGCCATGCGCATGACGGCCCACGACGATTGGCTTCGTCCACCCCGGCACGAGGCGCGGGATGTTCGAGATGATGATCGGCTCGCGGAAGATCACGCCGCCCAGGATGTTGCGGATCGTGCCGTTGGGGCTCTTCCACATCTTCTTGAGCCCGAACTCCTTCACGCGGGCTTCATCGGGCGTGATCGTCGCGCACTTGACCGCCACGCCGTACTTCTTGGTGGCCTCGGCCGAGTCGATCGTGACCTGGTCGTTGGTCGCATCGCGGTGCTCGATCCCAAGGTCGTAGTACTCGAGTTGGACGTCGAGATACGGCAGGATGAGCTTGTCCTTGATGAACTGCCAGATAATGCGCGTCATCTCGTCGCCGTCCATTTCGACGACGGGGTTCACAACCTTGATCTTGGCCATCGTGGTGCCGGGGAGTGGCTGGTGGTGAAGGGCTAGCGTGCGGAGGGTGCACGCGAAGCCGGCCGCCGAGCCGGCGGCACCGGAAGATGGGTCCGGTGCCGTGGAGCGACTAGTGGCGACGGCCACAAATCGATACCGGTCCGTCCGTACTGCGGCGATCAGGGCAACGCGTTGGGAGCGCTCAGCTCGACCCGCAGGACGCGACGCATCTCCTCGCGGAGCAACCCGCTGCTACGCTGGAGCACGAAGCCCACGATGGCCGGCGACGCGCAACGGTAGCCGCGGTCGTCCTCGACCGCCAGACGGGCGGCCATGAGGCGTTGCCCGATCATCGCCGCTCGCAGTCGAGAGATGCCGTGCAGACGCGACAGCTGGTCGAGCGTCATGGCCGGCCGCACGTGCCACGCGTGCGCGGAGACGGGGTGTCCGTCTTCCATGACCAGCGCGAGGCTGAGTAACGCCGCCTCGCTCATATCATCAAGTTCGTCGATGCGGCGTTGTTGAGCCAATGACGGCATCGCCAGCGGTACCTCCTGCCGCCTCAGCGCGACCGCGTCGTCGCCAACTCGAGTCCGGAGTTGCTCGAGCGCGCTCGTGACGAGTCCGGCGACGCCATGCGACGCGGCGTGCAGCCGCGAGGCGAGTGGCGCCCAGTCCTCGCGATCCGCAGGCGATGTCTCAGCGTCGCCGAACTGCTCGACCAAGATCTCGACGATGCTCGCTTCGGAGAGCGGAGGAAGTTCGAGCACCATGGCTTCCTGCATGACCTCGCTCCACGCATGCTGCGAACGCTCACTCGCGCGCTCGTCTGCACCGCTAAACAGCCACAACACCGGCGCCGCGTCGTGGCGACGCAAGATCATCTGGAGCACCACGGCACTCTCCTGATCGCCCCAAATGACGTCGTCCAGCGCAATCACCACCGGCGCGTCCTCGGTCATCGCGAGCAACGCCTGCCAGAGCGCCTCCTGAAGGCGCCAAGGGAACGCGCCGTCGGCCGCCATGTCCGCGTCGCCCGCGCGACGTACGGCCGGAAACCGGTCTCCCAACTCTGGCACAAGCACCATCATCGTTCGCAGATGCTGTCCATCGATCCCCGCCAGTGCGGGCGAATCAAGCGCGCTCCGGATCAGCGAGGCGACGATGTAATACGGCAAGTCGGTGCTGGTTGGCGTTGAGCCCGCCGTCAGCACCGTGGCGCCGCGCAACGCCATCCACGCGGCGGCATCCTGCAGCAACCGACTCCGGCCACTCCCCAATGAACCCGACAAAAGTAGACGGGCACTCGTGCCGCCCGTGGCCACGTGGTCGAAGATGTGCGTGATGCGCTGCCACAACGCTCCTCTATCCTTGAGCGACGGCACAAGCGGCGCGACCACCAAGGTCCGCACGTCGGCGGCACCGCCTTCGATATTGACCCTCGCCTTCACCGCCGGGACGCCGCGCATCGGAGTCGGCGTCGCGAGCGACGCCAGTTTACGGAGCACGTCGTCCACGCGCCCGGCGCCGTTCCCCTGCAGCAACCCATCGGCCCGCAGGCGAGCCACGTACTCCTCACGAAGCGCATGGGCGTGGAAGACATCGCGACGCATACAGGCGGCTTCTACGGCGCGGCACACGGCGTCGTCGGACAGCGGCGATAGCTCGATCCATCGCTCGGCGGCGCGAGCCACGGTCGGCCAGTCGCGACAGGCGGCAGCCTCGGCGGCACAACGCTCGAGCGCACCGGCGGCAACGCGCGTCAGCCGCGCACGCGTACGATCGGCCCAATGCAACAATTCCGGCGCATCGTCCACCGGCAATTCGGTGAGGAAGCGGTGCACGGCGAATCGCGCCCCGTTCAGTGGATCCGAGACAATCGTGGCAGAAAAGTGCGCGTAGTCGCTCACGAGCGGCCCGGCACTGCTGGCGTGCAAGGCCACCTGCGAGCGATCGCAGTGCAACCGGTCGCCGAGCACCTCGCGCAGCCGTGCGAGCGCTTGTCGAAGCGACATCGACGCGTGGCTCTCGTCGGCTTCCGGCCACAGCAACGCGGACAATTGCGCGCGGGAATGCGGACCCGGCTCGACGGTGATGTACGAGAGAAGCGCCAAGGCTTTCCGCCCCATGGGGATGCGGATGCCAGCCGAGAGCAGCGCGGGATCCTCGCAGATCCGTAGGTACAAATCGGCCGACATGCTGGCAGTCCCCATTCGTGACCTCCTTGGTGTGGCTTTCTCGCGCGCAATCACGAATGTGCGACGACGGCCTCGTTCACGCCACCATTAAGCCACCGCAGCGCAATCGTGAAGCAACCGTCACGAATACTCAACCGGGGGGATTCACGAAGCGTACGCGCGGATTCACAGTGCTTTCACGGGGCGCCCGTAACCTTTCCTCGACACTCCAGCCGAGACTCGGCTACCGCCCTTCCACTCCACACACGAGGCCTTTCGCCATGAGCATGGAATCCAAGAAGGACAAGCAGATCATCCGCATCGAACTGACCGAGCCGCAGCAGCAGCAGGTGTTCGACAAGGTTGGTCAGCACGCTGATGCCATCGAGCTGTCCACGTCCGAGCTCGAGGAGCGCATCGCTCCGCGAGTCGCGGCCCCCTGATTGACGCTCCGATTGCCGGCAACGCTGTTCCCGAAGTTCTGCCCTCCTCCATCCTGACCGAGGCACGCGCCATGAGCAACGAGTCGAAGAAGGACCAGGTCCGTATTGAGCTCACGTCTGACCAGCAGAAGCAGGTGTTCGAGAAGATCGGCCAGCAGGCCGAGGCCATCGAGCTCAGTTCAACGGAACTTGAAGAGCGCATCGCCCCGCGCGTCAACCTCACTGTTCTCTAAACTGCAGCGGTCCGACGGAATTAGTGACAGAGCGGCCGGGGCTTACGCCTCGGCCGCTTTGCATTGCCGGCGAAAAACCCGTTTCGATGTCCGTGATCCGTTTTCTGCGGATGTCCCGCCTCTCTATGTGAAGGACACCCTCAACCCACTCGGAGATCGCCATGAGCAACGAAACAGGCAAGGAATCGGTCCGCATCGAACTCACGCCCGCGCAACAGAAGCAGGTGTTCGACAGCATCAACAAGCAGGCCGACGCGATCGAGCTTAGCACGACCGAACTGGAAGAGCGCATTGCGCCGCGCATCAACCTCCGCGGTCTCTAAACTGAAGCGTCTCGACGGAATTGGTCACGGGGTGGCTGGGGCTTACGCCTCAGCCGCCCCGTCGCATATTAGCGGTATGGTTCCATCCGCGGTGCTGTACCAGTCGGCAGCATGACCCCGCCCATCGCCCCGGGCGCGTACGAAGCGCTGCACGACGCCACCCTCGAGTTTCTCGAGGCGCGAACCACCGTGCAGCTGTGGCAAGCGCTTCTCGGCCATGCGATCAACTTGGTCGAGGGGCACGGCGGCTCTTTCTGGGTTCCCGATGCCGGTGCGCTCAAGCGCGTGATGGTAGGGGGGACCGACGAGCTGGCCCGCGAGGTGGACCGACTCGAAGGCGATGCGCAGGAACGCCTCGCGGCGGATGCTCCCAGCTCGCTCGCGCTCGCACGAGAGATCCGCACGCCGGACAAGCGCAGCATTGGCGTGATCCGACTCTGCCGCGATCGCTCGGACGGACCGCTAAGCGAGGGCGCCCTTGAATCGCTGGCAGCGCTGCTGAAGCTCGCGGGTTTAGTGACCGGAGCGCTGGTGCGCGAAGGGGACCTACAGTTGAAGGCACGCGACTTCAATCTCGTGGCCGAGCTCAGTCGCGAAGTCACCGCCACGCTCGATCTCGATCGCGTTCTGCGGGCCGTCGTCAACCTTGCCGCCCGTGCCCTTACGTTCGATCGCGGCGCACTCGCTCTCTACGAAGACGGCCGATGCGATATTCGCGCGGTATCGGGAGCCGACAAGGTGGACGCCAATGATCTTCGACTACGGGATCTCGCCGAGCGCGCTGGCTGGGCCGCCGGTCGTGGCGCAGGCCTGTACGTCTCCGATCGAGAAGATCCCGCGACCGATGACGAACGTGTGTTTCTCCAGTTCTTCAGCGGCGATCTCGAAGCCGACGAAACACGTAGCGGGCTCTATCTCCCGCTGCGCGACGAAGAGGGCATCGTCGGCATCCTCGTACTCGAAGCGCAACGCGCGGAATTCGCCACGGAGCATCAACGCAACGTGGCAGAGATCCTGGCCAATCAGGCGACCGTCGCGATCCGTAACGCGCGACTCTACTCGCAAGTCCCGCTGGTCGACGTCCTCGGCGCACTGGGCGAACGCCGCCGTGCCTTTCGGCAGATCCCAAAACGCAAGAAGCAGATGCTCGCCGCCGCCGTCGCCGTCGTGCTCGCCGCCCTGACGCTCATTCGCTGGCCGCTGCGTGTCGATGGGCGGGATCCCCTGCTGCTACCAGCCGAGCGCGTGATCGTACGCCCACTCGTTGACGGCCAGGTGGAACAGGTACTGGTGCACACCGGTGACCGCGTTGAACAAGGAGCGCCGTTGCTGCGGCTTCGTGTGGCGGAAATGCGCGGCGCCCGCAACGCCGTGGACGCCGAGATCGTGAGCGCGGAGCGTGAAGCGACGTTGGCCGCCACGCGTCGCGATGCGGTAGGCGAGCGCATCGCGCGGTCGAATGCCGAGACGGCGCGCCAGCGGCGCGCTGTGCTCACCAGTGAACTCAATGCGACCGTGATCCGTGCTCCGGCCGCCGGCATCGTGCTCACCGAACAGACCGACGAACTGCTCGAACAACGGGCACTCGCCGGTGCGCCGCTGCTGATGCTGGGGCGCACCGACTCGTTGGAAGTCACGTTCAACGTGCCGCAACGGGATGTGGCCCGCGTGGCGAGCGCACAGCGTGTGCGACTACGTGCCGAGGCCCTTCCACAGCAGACGTTCGAGGGCCGCGTGCTTTCCATTGCGCCGTTACCGTTGGCGGCATCGCAACAACTCCTCGCGATGCCGGCCTTGGCCAGTACGGCCTCGTTGGTCACCGCCGATACCGGCGCGGCGCAGTTCACGGTTCGTGCGTTGGTGGCGAATCCGGCCCAACTCCTCCGTCCCGGTATGCACAGCTACGTCCGCGTGCTCACGGCCCCCGCATCGCTGGCCGAGCGCTTGGTGCGCCGTCCGCTACGCTCAGCGCGACTGTTGTTCTGGCGCTTAACGGCCTGAGGCCTTCCTATGCACCAACGCCTCGTTTCCTCGTCTCCGCTCATCGCTGGTGTCAGCGCGTGGCTGTTCCTGCTGCTCGGCTGCAGCGGTTCCACAGACACGAAAGCCAAGGCACCCGCGACTGCCCTGCGCATCGCGGACACGGACGCCGCCATCGTCACCATCGAGTCGACGACGGTCTCGACACCGGTACGAATACCATCGCAGCTGTATGTCGAACAGGACGCCGCCATTGGAGCCCGTGCCGCCGGCGTCTTGCGCACACTGACCGTCGACCTTGGCACCGACGTGAAAGCGGGTGACGTGATCGGTCATCTCGAAGACGACGTAACGCGATTGGCCGTGTCGCGTGCCGATGTGACGCTCGACTATGCGAAGAAGACCGTGTGGCGTGCGCGCGAGATGCAGAAGTCGAACAATGTCGCCATGACCGAACTCGAAGACGCGGAATATCAGGCGACTCTCGCCGATGTAGCGAAGCGCGAAGCGGATCAGGCGCTCGAGCGCACGAGAATTGTGGCCCCGTTCAGCGGCGTGGTGACGGGGCGCTACGTACAGCCCGGACGCTTAGTCGCCCTGAACGACACGATCGTGCGCATCACGGCGCGTCGGCCTTGGTTGGCCCGCGCACGAGTGCCGGAAAGCGAGTCCGCATCACTGCGCATCGGCGGCCGGCTCACCGTGATCGCCGCGACGGGTCGTCGACTCGATGGCCGCATCCGACAGTTGGCGCCAGCGGTCGATGCGGCCAGCGGGACGCGTGAGGTCATCGTGCTGGTGGATGGAGGCGGCCGTGGCACCGCAGGTGGCACGCTGCTCACGGGCAGCGCAGTGTTCGTGGAGTTCCCGCGCGCTGCGCGCCGCGTGCTATCGGCACCGCGCACCGCCGTCTCCGCTGACGGCTATGTCGTGATGGTCGAGAAATCACGCAGGCTGATGCGACCAGTCGTCATTGGCGGCGAATTCGGCGCGCAGGTGGAAGTGCTCGCTGGCTTGCAGGCGGGCGACCGCGTTCGCGCCCGTGCGCCGTAACGCGCGGCCGCGTCCGTGAGTACGCGATGCCCGAAACTCGTGCACGGTCTGCGCCTCATCGAGCAATCGTTGCAAGGAGAACTCGGCTACGTCGTGAAGAGCCCCGCGAGCGGCATGTATCTGCGCTTCCGACCGGCGGAGGCGCGCGTGATCTCGGCGTTCGATGGCGACCACAGTGTCAGCGAGATCGCCCAGCGGCTTACGGCTGAGGGATTGGCCCTGTCGGCGTCGGCAATCGAAGCGTTCGCACTTAAACTCGCGACGCTCGGCCTGGTCGAGCGATCACTTGCCGAACGGTCGAGTGCCCAGCTCGAGCGTCTGCGGCAGGAACGTAAGGAGCGGCGGCGAAAACCCCTCTTCCGCGGTGAACTTCTGCGGATGCGTTTCTCGATCGGCGATCCGGACGCGCTGCTCGAACGCACGATGCCGTGGGTGCGATGGTGCTTCACCCCAGTCTTCGTGTATGCCTCGCTTGTCTTGTTCGCGGTGTACGCCCTCACCATGGCGGCGTACTGGGAACCTCTCACCGCGAGCTTCGCGGCGCTCATGCATCCACGAGCGCTCACCGTCGCCACCGTGGCGACCTTTTGGATCGTGTACATCGGCATCGGGACGATCCATGAACTCGGTCACGCGTACGCCTGCAAGCACTTTTCCGGCTCCGTGAACGAGATGGGATTCATGATCCTTTACTTTCAACCGGCGTTCTACTGCAACGTGAATGACGCGTGGACCTTCACGCAGCTGAGCCATCGGTTGTGGGTCACGGCGGCCGGAGGGTGGATCGAGCTGTGGGTCGCGGCGATCGGCGCGGCCGCGTGGCTGCTCGCCGCGCCGGGCACGCTAGCCTCCGAGGTGGGTATGCTGACGGCCGTACTCGCCGGTGGGCTCGCGTTGCTCACGAACGCCAACCCGCTGTTGCCATTCGATGGCTACTTCGCTCTCAGCGACTATCTCGAAATTCCCAATCTGCGGCAACGAGCCCAAGCTTATACGCGCTGGTTCTTCGCCACACATCTGCTGCGACGCAAGGGGGTCGAGCCCGTCGTCAGCCAGCGTGAACAGCGCATCTTTCTGGTGTATGGCCTCGCCGCGATCGCGTATCTGGCGTTGGTCTACTGGTTCCTCCTCGGAATCGTCGGCGGCTGGCTGTTTCGCAGCTTCGGTGGCCTCGCAGCAAGCGGGTTCGTGCTGTTGCTGCTGCTGTGGAAGCGGGAGAACGTGATACAGGCGTGGAACGTGGTGCGCGAGTCGGGACAACTGATGTATCGCGCGCGCGTGCACCGTGTGGTCGAACATGTCATGCAACGTGTTCCCGCCCCCCTGCGCGGCTGGAGGATCGTGGGCGTGTGCGGCGTGCTCGGATTACTGCTCCCCTGGTCGCGGACGGTCGACGGAGTGTGGACCGCGCTACCCGCCGATCGCACGATCGTCACGACACCAGTCTCCGGAGTGGTTACCGACGTGCGTGTTCGGGAGGGCGAGATCGTACAGGCCGGCGCGTTGCTCCTGCAGATTCGCAACCTCGACCTCGAGCGTGCGTTGCCGCGATTGCGCGGCTCGGAACAGTCCCTCGTATCACTGGCCCGTGCGGCACGCGCGCGAGACGCTGTCGCGTCCGCCTCAATCGATGCGGACGCCGCAGCCGCCGGCGTGCGTGCCGACAATGTCTCGTTTGCGCGGCAGTCCGGTGCGATTCGGGCAACCATCGACGGTCAGGTGATCACCACCGACCCGCAGCTGTTGGTCGGAAGACGGGTCGACGCGGGCACTCCACTGCTGGCACTCGGCAATCCCGACTCACTCGAAATTCGCATGCAGCTGCGTGGCGTCGGCACGGCTGCGATCGCACCCGGGCAGGCGGTCAGTCTGTATCTCGATGCCGACGCGGCACATCCGCGCACGATCGTGCTCGAAGCGGTGAGCCCGGTAGCGGGCCGCGAGACCGGGGCGGTGGAAGCGCGCGCGTGGATGTCAGCGAGTAGTACTTGGCGCGTGGGCGCCTCCGGCCCGGCTCGCGTCACGATTGGCCCCAGCACGGTGGGCGGTGTGCTCTGGTGGGCGCTCCGAACGCGATTGAGTCCGCAACTGCTGCTGTAAAGTGGCGCGCCTAGTTGGAGGTGCGCTCGCTCGACGAGACTTCCTCAAACACACCGACGACGCGGTTCTTCCGCACATCATCCCAACGAAAGCACCGCCCGTTCATGGCGATGTAGACGCCTGGCGCGAGCGTCTGCACGAAGCTGAGGGCGCTGCCGAGGTTGAACAGGCCGTCAGAGCTGCCAAAGGCGTACGGCACCATCGCCCCGGTGAGCACAACCGTCTTGGTGGTGACGGCGGCGGCAATCACCGCCGCGGTTTCCACCATCGTGTCGGTGCCGTGCGTGATCACGATCTGCGTCTCCGCGCAGTGCGCGCAAGCCTCGACGATGCGGTGACGATGCGACTCCTTCATCTCGAGGCTGTCGATCATCATCAGCACTTCGACCGGAACGTCGAGCATGCAACGGCCACGCCGGAGCATTTCCTCGACATGCGTCGCTTCGAAGTGCAGCGTGCCAGTCAGCTCGTCGTACTCTTTGTCGAACGTGCCACCGGTCACGAAGACGCGCAGGCTCATGCGGTATCCGCTGCATCAGAGGCGCTCTTTCTCGCCGCACGCTCTCGAATACGCGCCTTCGCCGCTTTCTCGCGAGCCTTCTTCAGCGCTTTCGCCGCCTGTACCCGTTCCAGCTCAGTGATCACGGCTTCACGTGCCGCGATCGCCGCTTCGCGGGCGGTCCATGCTTCGCGATCGCGCGTCTCGGCCTCTCGTGTACGCCGTAAGCTCTGGTCGTCGCGCCACGCGGCAACCTTGGCGTGATCACCACCGATCAGCACCTCGGGCACGGTGAAACCGCGATACTCCGCCGGTCGGGTGTAGCTCGGCGCGCTAATGCCACGATCGTAGAACGAATCGGTGCGCGCGCTTTCCATATCGCTCATCGCGCCCGGCAGCAGTCGTACCGTCGCATCGATGATGGCGAGTGCCGCGGGCTCGCCACCACTCAACACGAAGTCGCCGAGCGAGAGCTCCTCGGTGGCCAGATGCGTGGCCACGCGCTCATCGATGTCTTTGTAGTGCCCACAGAGTAGCGTGAGTTCGGTGCCGGCCGCGAAGCGCACCGCATCCGCATGCGAGAAGCGACGGCCACGCGGTGACAGGAGCACGATGGGCGCCTTCGCCTGCACCGACTCCACCGCTTCGAAAAACGGTCCGGGCTTCATCACCATGCCGGGGCCGCCACCAAACGGATAGTCATCAACGGTGCGATGCCGGTCGTACGTGAACGCGCGCAGGTCGATGACGTGGTACGCCACACCGCCAGCGCCGGCGGCCTTCGCCGGAATGCTGATCGACAGGGGCCCCGTAAAAAACTCGGGGAAGATCGTCACGACGTTGATGCGCAGCACCGATATCGCTCAGTTGAACCCGTCAGGAATCGAGCAGGCCGTCGAGCGGCTTCAGCACGATCGTGTTCCGCTCTTCGTCCAGGCGCTCGATGATCTCGGGGTGCCAAGGCACGAGCGGGCGACCGGTCGCGGTCTCGACCTCGAGAATCAATCCCTGCGGCGCGTCGTACACATCGCGCACGACTCCCACGTGACCCTGGCCCTCGACTTCGACCTGCATGCCGATGAGCGCGAAGATGTACACCTCGTCGTCGTCGGGCTCCGGCATGTCGGCGGTGTCGGCCAACAAATAGCGGCCTCGCCACGACTCGGCTACGTCGCGATCGGTCACTTCCGTCACGCGCACGAGCCAGTCCTTGTTCATCGGACGGCCGTCTTCGATGTGCAGCATGGCGGCGGTAGGATCGCCGCTGATGTCGCCCTTCCGGTCCCCTGCGTAAATGACAACGCCGGACGTGAAAATCACGTCCGGCGCCGCAGAGAGCGACTCGACGGCCCAGGCACCGCGCACACCATGCGCGCGACGCACCTTGCCGACAATCACATAGTCCGGCAGATCACGCCTCGGGGAGAGCGACCGCGCTGGCCTGGAGCTTGGCCGCCAGACGCGCTTCGTGGCGCGACTTGAGGATGCCGGCGCGGCGGAGCAGCGAGCGGACGGTGTCGGTCGGCAGGGCGCCGACGTTCATCCAGTACTCGACGCGATCATGCTTGAGGTTGAGCGCATTCTCGCCGAGCTGCGGCTGGTACTGTCCGATGATTTCGATGAAACGGCCGTCGCGCGGCGCCTTCGAATCAGCAATGACGATACGGTACATCGGGGTCTTCTTCCGGCCTTCGCGGCGGAGACGGATCTTGACGGCCATGTTCTGTTCTCAGTTCGGACAGTTTGGATAGCTCGCGGGCCGATGCATGCAGGGCCAGCGTTCCGGGCTCGTCGCGAAGTCGGCGTTTCCGACCCGCACCCGGGTCCCCGTTTCTGGGGAGCCTTGAAGCATAGTCACATAGGCGCGCTGGTGCTACTCCATCGGCTCGTACGCCGTCTTTCGGGGTACCTCCGGTTCGGTCGCCGCTTCTCCTTCGCCGCACTCGATGAAACCAACCGTGAGCTTATCTCCTCGCCGCCTCGCCCTGTCTCTGACGCTGGGCCTCTCTCTGGCCAGCCTTGGCGGCTGCCTCGACAGCCGTGCCGAACCGGCGTCCGCCTCCAGTGGGCAGGCGGTCGCTCAGACGGCTGTCGCCGAACAGGACTCCGCCGTCTCCGCGCCCAAGGACTCCGCCGTCCCCGCGCCCGCGCTACCCGCCATTCGGGCGCTCTACGTCAATCGCTTTGCGGCGCAAAGTACGAAGCGCATGCACCAGCTTCTGGCGATCGCGGACAGCACCGAGATCAACGCGCTCGTCATCGATATGAAAGACGAGTTCGGCCTCAACTACCTGTCGGCCGACTCGTCGATCGCCCGAAACGCCGGCACACAGACCAAGATCCGGGATGTCAGAGCACTACTCGACTCGCTCAAGGCGCACCAGGTGCTGGCGGTGGCGAGACTGGTCGTCTACAAGGACTCGGTGGCCAGCCGAGTGAACCCGGACGACGTAATCCGGCGACCGGACGGGTCCGCATGGCGCGACCACAAAGGGCTCAGTTGGGTAAACCCGTACAGCGCTCGCATTCAAGCGTACAACCTGTCCGTGGCCGAAGAGCTCGTGCGGATGGGGTTCGGCGAGATCCAGTGGGATTACATCCGGTTTCCCGAACCCTACAAGTCGCTGCCACCGCAGGTATTTCCTAACAGTGACGGCCAATCCAAACCCGACGCCATCGCCGCGTTTTTGCAGAAGGCACAGACGCGACTCCATGCGCTCGGCGCGCGAAGCACGGCCGACGTGTTCGGGCTGGTCACGTCCGTGCCGGGGCCGCTCGAGGTCGCGCAGCACTGGGAGAAGCTTGCCCCCGTCACTGATGTGCTGTTGCCGATGGTGTACCCATCGCACTACCCTCGCGGGGCGCTCGGGGTGGCGCGTCCCAATGCCGACCCGTATGCCATCGTGAACAAGGCCATCACGCGCGCCAAGCAGCGAAACGACGCGCTCGGCCTGACAGGGGAACGGGTGCGCCCGTACCTGCAGGCATTCTCGCTGGGGCAGCCGCCCTACGGTGCCGCCGAGGTTCGCCAACAGATCAAGGCCGTGTACGACGCCGGATACAACGGCTGGGTGCTCTGGCACCCCGGCTCCAAATACGAACCCTTCATGGCGGCGCTCGAGCGAAAGTAGATTCGGTGCACGCTATCCCCTCCTTCCACGCCCCCATGATCCCCTCGTTGCTTTCCCGTCGACGCCGACTAGCGCGCATCGCTTCGCATGCGCCACGAGCTGCTTGGCGCTTGGCTGCGCCGCTCGCCTTCGCCGGTCTCCTCGGCGCACAGGAACCGGCCGCCGCGCGGGCGCCGCGCGCCGCCGTCGATGCCCCCAAGGGCATGGTGGTCTCGGCCAGTGCCATCGCCAGCCAGGCCGGCCGTGACGTGCTGGCCAACGGTGGCAATGCCATCGACGCCGCCATCGCCACTGGCTTTGCCCTGGCGGTCACCTACCCCACCGCGGGAAACATCGGCGGCGGCGGGTTCATGGTCGTCCGCTTCCCCAACGGCACGACGACCACCATCGACTTCCGCGAGAAGGCCCCATCTCGCGCGACACCGGACATGTTTACCGACAGTACGCGTGTTTACTCGTCGCGCATTCACCACAACTCGCACCAGAGTGTGGGCGTGCCCGGTACGGTGGCCGGTTTCGCGCATGCGCACCAGAAGTACGGCAAGGCGCCGTGGGCCAAGCTGGTGAACCCCGCGGTGAAGCTGGCCGGTGAAGGCTTCGCGATACCCGATGGCTTGGCAGCCTCACTCACAGGCGCGCAGACGCGGCTGGCGGCGTATCCGGCCACGATCGCGGCATACTACAAAAACGGCCAGCCGTACGCCGCTGGCGAGACGCTCGTACTCGGCGATCTCGCGAAGACACTCACCCGCGTGCGCGATCAGGGGCGCGACGGCTTTTACAAAGGCACCACCGCCAAGCTGATCGCCGACGAAATGACGAAACACGGTGGGCTGATCAACGAGGCGGACCTCGCCGCGTACCAGCCGGCCGAACGCGCCGCCGTGAAGGGCACATACCGTGGCTACGAGATTATTTCGATGCCGCCGCCCAGTTCCGGTGGCACGGCGATGATCGAGATGCTGAACATTCTCGAGGGGTATGACCTCAAGCGCTTGGGTCACAACTCGCCGCAGTACGTGCACTACCTCGCCGAAAGCATGCGTCGCGCCTTCCGCGATCGGGCGCTGTACATGGGCGATCCCGACTTCACCAAGCCGCCGCTCGAGAAGCTGATGAGCAAGGCGTACGCAACCGAATTGCGCGGCACCATCATGAAGGACCACGCGTCACCGTCGTCACCGGCCGATGTGGCACAGGGGTACGAGAGCGACGAAACCACGCACTACTCCGTGGTTGATAAAGACGGCATGGCGGTGTCGGTCACGTATACGCTCGAAGCCGGCTACGGCTTGGGCGCAGTGGTAGCTGGCGCGGGCTTTTTGTTGAACAACGAGATGGGCGACTTTAACGGAAAGCCCGGTCTCACCGACAGCACGGGACTGGTGGGCACGATGCCAAACATCGCGCAGCCCGGCAAGCGCATGCTGTCCAGCATGACGCCGATGATTTTGGCGAAAGACGGGAAGCTGGTGGCGGTGGTCGGTAGCCCGGGCGGCCGCACCATCATCAACACCGTCATGGAAGTCGTACTCAATCTGATCGACTTCCAGATGCCCGTGCAGGACGCCGTGAACGCGCCTCGATTGCACCATCAGTGGTTGCCCAACGTACTCACGATGGAACGCAACGGCACCTCAGCGGAAACGGTGAAGTCGCTGGAAGCGATGGGCCACACCGTGCGACTGGGCGGCAATCAGGGTACCGCGCATTCAATTTTCGTGGATGCCAAAGGCATTCGGCACGGTGCGGCGGACCCGCGGGACAGGGATGCGGGGGCGATTGGGCATTAGACACAACAGTGCGTGCTGAGTGATGTGTAAAAGTGGCGAGCTCTGAGTGTAGAAACTCAGAACTCGCCACTTTCAC
Source organism: Gemmatimonadales bacterium (assembly GCA_038316215.1). Classification (GTDB taxonomy): domain Bacteria; phylum Gemmatimonadota; class Gemmatimonadetes; order Gemmatimonadales; family Gemmatimonadaceae; genus Gemmatimonas. The sequence goes on from JBBQAK010000009.1 coordinate 16,375, forward strand.
TCACCAGCAACTCACCGCAAACTCACAGCAAACTCACCGCGAGACGCGGTGCAGGTTACTTCGCTGTAAAGGAAGCAACCGCCTTGTACGTATCCCACGCCACGATGATCTCGCCGCCCTTACCGGCCGGCTTCACCATGATCTCCATCTTCTCGACCACGGCGTTGTTGCTCGTCACCGTCATCGGAATGCGCACGAGATCCTGCTTGGCGTCATAGGCCGTGCCCCACTGCTTCGTCTGCTTGTTGACGATCAACTCCCACTTGCCGTTCTCTTCGATCTTCGTGAACAGCGTGTAGGTCCCGGCCGGCACGGTGATGGCGCCGAAGGCCAGTGGCTTGCTGGTGGAGAAGTGCGTGGCTTCGTTGGCACCCGTGCGCCACACCATGCCCCACTTCATGTCACCGAGGCCGTTGAACAGCACGCGGCCACGCTTGGACGGACGGCCGTAGTTCACGGTGATGTTTGAACCACCTACCGTCGCCATCACGGAATCACGCGGCGACGCAGGCGCCTTGGGGTCCATCTGCATGCTGCCCTGAGCCGATGCAGACACCGAGATCAGGGAAAGAGCAGCCACGGCGTAGGCGCCGCGACGAAGCGTACGGGTAAGCGACATAGTGTTTGGTTGGTCGGAAATGGGAAACGCAGGATCGACAACGACTACGGAATTTACCCAATCGGCGCCGGAAGGGTTCCCGACAACGATCGCGGTGCCGACGACTCCCCTACTCCGCCTTTTTCCTTGCCTGAGCCAGGAATGCTGGTTCCAGCTGGAGCAGGCTGGCCAGCTTGCGCATGAGGTACGACTCCTGGCTATCCAGGGAGCCGTCGGCCAGCGCCACCTGCCACATCAGCTCTGCCAGCACGATGCGCTGCCCGACATCGTAGTCCTTCACCACGTGCCGGGTGAACACGAAGTGGTCCACCGCGTCATGATTGGCGGAGGCCGCCTCCGCCAGCATCGCACGGGCGCCCGCTTCATCCACGCCGAAGTGGCGCTGCAGAATGTCGATAATGCGCGCGTGCTCGGCCTGACTGAAATCCCCGTCGGCGCAGGCCAGCTCCACGAACAGCGCGCACGCCGCCACGCGGACGTCGTGCGGGTGCACACGGGAGTGCGCGCCGGGAGTCCCCGGCACGCTGTCTCCGATCAACTTGCGAATCGCATCAAGCATGGGCGGCGATTACATGCGCGTGGCGGGCCCGATCGCACGATCGAGCTTGGCCTTGGCGGCTTCGAGTTCCTTGCGCAGGAACGTGTACCGCTCGTAGGCGTCCTGCCCGACCTTCTGATCGGCGCGCGCCGTCATACCGGCGAGATACTGGATGTGCGCCTGCAGTCCCGGCTTGCCGTAGCGAATGGGCTGCGTGTTCACGATCTCACTCACTTCCTTCACCTTCGTCGCCGTATCTCCGGCGGCGCCGGTTGCCCCCTTGTACTTGGCTTCGGCCGTCTTGACGCGCGCCAGCAGTGCGTTCACGTCCGCCACCATCTCGCGCATCTTCAGATTGTGCGCGTATTGCGCTTGGAGATCCGCTTCAGTCGTGCCGTCGGACGCGAGGCGCGGATCGATCCGCACGCGCAACGGCACCGACTTCGTGATACCACTGGCGGTGACCTTTACCGTGTAGCTGCCCGGCGGCGAGCCGAGTCCGTTGGAGTGCTGCACGCCCCACACGAAGCGGTTCATGCCGGCGTTCTTGGTCACGAGGTTGACCGTTGGCGCCACGAGCGGCTGCCGCGCCCCGCGACCTTCCATCATCGCGGTCTCGGGGTCATCATCGCCGAAGCGCGGACGCGGCGCCTGCGGGATGATGCCGCTCTTGTACGTGTTCACTACCTTACCCGCCGCATCGAGAATGTCGATGCGCACAGTGTCGCCCGGCGCGCTGGCCAGGAAGTAATCCACCGATGGACCAAGCAGCGCCGGCGTGGTGGTCGTGCGATACCCGTCACGTGGCATGAACAGCGTGAGCGCTTCGCTCTGCGTGGTGGGACCGATCTGCTGTAACGCGGAGATGTTGTCCATGATCCACGCGGCACGCCCCTGCGTGGCGATCACCAGGTCGCCACGATGCACCTTGATGTCGTTGATCGGGATCTTCGGCATGTTCAGGTTGAACGGCTGCCAGTGGCCACCGTTGTCGAACGAGATGTACAAGCCGAACTCGGTGCCGGCGTACAGCAGCCCCTCGCGCACAGGATCTTCACGAACCACACGCGTGGGGGCGTCGGCGGGGATACCGTTCTTGCCGTCCGTGAGCAGCTTCCACGTCTTGCCGTAGTCGTTCGTCAAATAGATGTATGGCTTGTAGTCGCCCAGCAGGTAGCGATAGGTGGCGAAGTACGCCGATCCCTTGCGGTGCGGCGACGACTCGATCCACGCCACGCGGCCACCGTCACCGAGGCCCTTGGGCGTCACGCGCGCCCATGTCTTGCCATCGTCACGTGTGACCGAGAACGGACCGTCGTTCGAGCCGGTCCAGATCAGGCCCTTCTCCAGCGATGATTCGGTGATCGCGTACAGCGTGCTGTAGAACTCTTCACCCGTCACGTCGCGCGTGATTGGTTCGCCACTGCCGCCCTGACAGCACTTCGGGAACCACGTGAGGTCTGGCGAAATCTTCTCCCACGTCGCGCCGTTGTTGCGCGTGCGATGCAGGTACTGCGAGCCGTAGTACAGCACCTTCGGATCGTGCGGCGACGTCGCCATCGGCGTCGTGCGCTGCATGCGATAGTCGAGATCACCGCCGTCGTTGCCGTACAACGACTGCGCGCCGATCCAGTAATTCTTCGTCACGCCAGCCTCCAGGTTCATCACCTGGTACTGCCCCTTGCAGTTGCCGTGCACGAGGTTGCGATCGGTCGGATGCGGAATAATCGGTCCCGTCTCGCAGCCCGGGCCCGTGCGTACCGTGCTCATGTTGAACACGTCGTTGTTGCTGGGCACGATGTACGTGCTGTTGTCCTGCTGCGCCATGTACAGCTTGTACGGGAACTGATTGTCGAGCCACACGCCGTAAAACTCGGCCGTGGGCTGGATGTCCTGCGAGCTCCACGTCTTGCCACCATCGAACGAGACATTAGCCCCACCGTCGTTCGACTGCACCATCGTGTTGCTGTTGGTCGGATTGATCCAGATGTCGTGATTGTCGCCGTGCGGCGTGCGGAACGGCGCCACGGTCTTGCCACCATCGGTGCTCTTGTAGAACGTCTCCGCGCCGCCGTACACCACATCGGGATTCGACGGATCGGCACCCAGCGATGTGTAGTAGAACGGTCGCGTGATCAGCCCCGGTGTGCTGTTCATCAGCGCCCAGCTCGCACCGGCATCGTCCGAGCGATACAGACCACCGCC